>NZ_DAISXK010000047.1:0-21714 GCF_036825875.1 Paucihalobacter sp.
AGGCAAAATATCCCACAATGGTAGTTAGCGTGGTATAAAAACAAGGTGTAAAACTCTTTCTTATCGATAAACTTAGTAGTTTAAATCTGGATATTTCTGGTCGCTGCAGACCTTCTTTGTGATATATGTTTATGATATGAACCGCGTCGCTCACGCTGTAAACTAGCAAAATAGTTGGAATTAGCATTGATATCATGTTAAGCGCGAAGCCAAACGAGGTAATAATTCCGAATAACAATATAATTGGAACGGCTACAGCGCACAGTGACATAAACAAATATTTTCGGTCCGGAAGCAAAAACAATAACATGAATGCTATTACCAAAATGGTTGAAATTCCAAACACCAAACTTTCTTTATAGATACCTCGGCTATACGCTTCGTTAAGTACTGGTGCGCCTGTTAAACTATATGAATTAGGAAAATATTTTGTGAGATAGGTCTCAATTTCTGGTAGAATAATGGCTCTATCGCTTTCTATATTAGGCGTTGGATTTAACTGAATATACACAAACAAATGCTTCATGTCATCCGTTACCAACTGGCTAGAAATATTTGGGAGTTTGCTCAATAAACTTTTTAAGCCTTTCTCGCTCCGTTTAGGATTGTATAGTTTATCAAAAATTAAAGCGCCATTATTGTATATAGGATATTCGGCAGTTGCTAAACTGAAGGATGTTTTTACATATCTTAAGCCATCAATTTCTTGATGTAGTTGCTGCAATTTGTTGATGTGAAGGCTGTCTAGAGCATTTTCAACATTCAGCATCGCAATAAAAATCTCATCCGAGCCAAACTGTTCTTGGTAATCGATATAAGCTTTATAACTTGGATTATCTTCTAGAAACCATATGGATAAGCTATTATCGACACTTAGATTGTTCACAGTTTGAAAGCCTGAAAAAGCTAATAATATGACGAGCGCGACGATCACAGCCCACTTTATTTTGAGTAAAAATGAAATGATATGTTGGAGCCGATTCACGCTAAAAAAAATGAATTTATTTAAAAACTAATGAAAATGCCCCATAATGACCGTGATGCGATAATGAAATATCAACAGGTAAAACTTGATTATAAAAATAAATCTTTGGAATGCCTATTTCCGATTTGCAAACATTCAGGTGCTGAACAGCGATATTAAAATGTTTTGATACTGCTTTTTTTAATTCAAGTGTAGTGGTTGCGCTTTGATATTTATAGTTACTATATTTAAGTTTAATGCAGTCTGAATAGACTTCGACTGTTTCTTGAAAGGCTATTGAAAAAACATAATTTTCGTTCTGAAGTGTTTTTGTGTTACACAAGAAGTCTTCTTTCGAAACTGTTACTTCATCCTTAAAAAAATTACATTCAAATTGAATTGGTGCATAAAATCTTTGGTTGAAACGCTGCACATATAATTTATAGGCACTTTCTTTTAAGCTCCAGAGTTTCCAAATTTCCACAAATGGATTTTGAGCTAATTTTATGACGTTTTGTTCCGTTTTCGTGAATAATTTGTCTAAAAACCGCTGATTTTTCCAATTTTTGGAGTTTTTAGCGAAGTCTAATGAAACGATATCATTACCTATCATTTGGCATCTAACTTAGCAGTTACGATGTTCATTGCCGATTTTACGGTGAGCATTTGCTCCATGTCTTCATTTTCTAATCTTATGTCAAAAGCATCCTCTATATCTAAAATGATATCCACCAAATTGGCAGAATTTATTTTTAGGTCTTTCACAAAGTCTGTGCTTTCTGTTAAATTCTGAAAAGCTTGTTCGTCCTGAATATAAGGAGCAACAATCGTTTTTAATTGGGCTATTAATGCGTTCTTTTCCATGGTTTGATTTTGAGTATAAAATTACGCTTTAAAACGCTTAAATAAAACACATGCATTTACATCACCAAACCCAAAACTGGCTTTGGCAATAATATCGAAGTTAAAATTGAAGCTGTTGGAGGGGATTTTTTCTTTAGCAACGATGCTTGTAATTTCTGGATGCAAATCTTCACAATTTAAATTTGATGCTACAAATTGATGGTGCAGTTGTAAAACACTAGCAACCGATTCTATGGCTCCTGCAGCCGCTAAACAGTGTCCAATCATTGATTTTGTAGCATTGATGTAAGGGAAATCACTTCCTTCTCTATTTAATGATTTACTCCAGTTTTCAATTTCTAAAGCGTCTTTGGATGTCGCTGTTAAATGACCGTTTATTACCTGAATATCGTTTTTGTTTAAACCAGAATTTTTTATTGCTTGTTTAATACAGCGCTGCACCGCTTCAGGATTTGGCGCGGTTAATGTGCCTCCGTTGCGCTGTCCCCCGGAATTAACTTCGCCACCCAAAACTTCAGCATAAATAGTAGCATTTCTTTCTGAAGCACTGTCTAAAGATTCTAACAACAAAGCACCTGCGCCACTCCCTGGAACAAAACCAGATGCCGAAGCACTCATTGGTCGTGAGCCTTGTTCAGGTGTTTCATTGTGTTTATAGGTACAAACGCGCATGGCATCAAAACCACCCCAAACATAAGGTCCGTGATCGCTACAACTACCAACCAGCATGCGTTTGGCGTTCCCTGATTTTATACGATTGTATCCCATTAAAATGGCTTCCGTACCAGTACTACAAGCAGAGGAATTAGTGGTAACTTGATTACCCAAGCCCAGCATTCCACTTAAATAGGCACTTACACCACTCGCCATAGTTTGTACCACAACGGTACTGCCCAAGCGTCTCACTTGCTTGTCGTCTAATTTATAAATAGCTTCTCTAAATTTTTCAACGCCTGAAGTTCCTGTTCCAAATATTAATCCTGTGTCAATATCCAATTCACTATCGTCGCTTACTGAAAAACCAGCATTTTTCCAGGCATCAATCCCTGCGATGCAACCGTATAAAATTCCAGAACTATTAAAGCCTCGAAGTTGCAATTCAGAAAAATATTGTGATTTTAAATCTTCGGAAATTGTTGGAATTCCGCCAATTTGACAAGAAAAATTTAGGTCTTTTAATTCTTGGTAAAATTCAATTCCCGAAATTCCAAGTCGCAAAGCTTCGGTGAAATTTTCTATTCCAACAGCATTGGGTGCAACAACACCAAGACCCGTAATAACAACGCGATTAGTCATAACCTTGCGATTTAATCATTCCTGAAATACTGCCTTTGCAAACTAGTTCATTTTGTTCATTCAACATTTTTACACGACATTTTAATTTGTTGAATCTGAAATATTCCTTCTCGGAAATGACGGTTATTTTCTCTTTTGGCAACACTGGTAAATAAAAATCTATTTGATGTGATGTTAATGCCACCAGAATATTTTGGTTTTCTAAATTTTCATCTTTAAAAAGATAAATCCCCAAACAAACCAAGCCAATTTGTGCCATACATTCGGTAAGGATAACACCAGGTGTAACAGGTTGGTTTTTAAAATGACCTTCGTAAAAATATTCGGTTTCTTTAAATGTATAATGCCCTTTTACAGCGTTTCCAGAAATAGTTTCTATAGCATCCACAAATAAGAATGGTGACTTATAAGGCAAAAGCGCTATGATTTCTGGTGCTGTCATCTCTAACTTAAATGTTCTCCGCCATCAACAGTAATTATACTGCCGTTAATCCATGAGGCTTCGTCTTTGGTTAATAAATACACTACGTTGGCGACATCTTGTGGACTGGTTAATTTATGAGAAGGGTTTCTTTTCAACGCCATTTCTTCTAGTTGTTTATTTCCCGGAATGGCGCGAAAAGACGCTGTATCGGTAACACCGGCTTGTATGCAGTTTGCTTTAATTCCGTAAGGGGCCATTTCCAAAGCTATGTTTCGTGTGATGGCTTCTAAGGTTGTTTTTGCGGCTGAAACAGCGGCATAACCTCGCCACGATTTTGAATTTCCTTCACTTGTAAAACTAATCACACGTGCGTCTTCACAAAACAACTTGGCCTCTAATACTGCTTGGGTCCAATCGTATAAACTAATTGCCATGGCATTTATGGTTAACAAAAAATCTTGATTTTTCAAGGTTAAATTATTATCATCAACCATGGGTTTTAAATTTCCTTTAGCAATACTGTGAACTAATACCTTGATGCTGCCGTTTTTCTTAAATTTTGTTTGAAGTGTTTTAATCACTTCATTTCTTTTTACTGGACTTAAAGCATCTACATTGAAAGCTAAAAATTCAACCCCGTTTTGCGTTATATCCTTAAATTCATTTTGAATTTCCGCTTCATGAACTCTCGGCGCTCTGTAAATCACACAAATATTCATACCGTGGTCGGCCAACTTTTGCGCTGTTGCCAAACCTAAGCCGCTCGAGCCTCCTAATATGAGCGCCCAATAGTTTTTATTATCAAATTCCTTTACCATTTTAACAATATGCGTTGCGCCGAAAACCCAGGGCCAAAACTCAGCATGAGTCCTAAATCCCCTGATGGCAAATTTCTATCTATAAAACGCTCTAAAACATACAACACTGTTGCACTACTCATATTACCGTATTGTTTTAAAACTTCTTTTGTGTCATCTATGTTTTTTCCGAGTGAGCCAAAAAGGTCTTCAACGGTTTGTACTATTTTTTTCCCACCAGGATGAAAAATAAGGTGATTAATATCTTGAATGCTTAGCTGGTTACGCTCTAAAAATGGATTAATTATATTCGGAAAATGCGCTGCAATAGTTTCTGGAACCGATTGGTCTAAAACCATTTGCAATCCAGAATTCCGAAGTTTAAAACCCATCATGTGGGTTTCATCGTAAAAATGATACATGGCTTCGTCTATAATTTCTGGACCAGATTCATTTTCATAAGAAGACAAAATAGCCGCAGCACAGCCATCACCAAAAATGGCAGCACTTACAATGTTAACCATAGAAAAATCATCTAGCTGAAAGGTTGATGTTGGCGACTCAACCGCAATAATGGCGGCGCGTTTATTGGGGTTAGATTTTAGAAAGTTGTGCGCATAAATCATTGCGGAAACACCGGCAGCACAACCCATTTCGGTAACTGGTAAACGCATTACATCTTGCCGCATTTGTAGATCGTTTATCAAATAAGCGTCTAAGGATGGAATCATAATTCCCGTGCAGCTCACTGTTATGATATAGTCTATATCGATGGGTTGCAATTGCGCTTTTAATAAGACTTTTTTTAATGCTGCACGCGCCAATTTGATGGATTCTCTAATATAAATATCGTTTTTTTCTTCAAAAGAAGTTTTTAAAAATACTTCTTCAGCATCCATGATGGCATAACGCTTATCGACAGCGGCATTTTCGAATATTTTTAGAACTTTTCGTTTAAAACGTACTTCTTGACCTGCCAGCCAACTTTCAACATAAGGCAAAATATCCTTAGTATATCGTGTATATTGAGGAAGTTGTTTAGACACTGCTGTTATTTTTACTGCCATTTTAAGTTGTTATAACCCACTGATAACGAAACGCCCATTGCCATCGGATGTTGTAATTTAAGTTGAGTTGTTCGGAAAATTTTATGAGTTCATTTTTTTTAAAGGCTCTTTTAATAGAAATTAAGCCGTCTTGCTTTATCATGTGGTTTGAAATTACCAATCCCAAACACTGAAACAGAAAATACGCCAGTTTGCTTCGTTGTAAATCGTTAACAACAATTCCTAAGTTGGCATTTTTTGAAAAAGTGTTGAGCAGTTGCACAATATCTTCATCTTTAAAATGGTGAAGAAACAAGGTTGACAGAATAATGTCGCAGTTGAGTTTTTCAAAATCTTCAGAAAATACATCCGATACTTTGAAATGTAGTTCCGGAAACTCGCTAGATAATTCATTGGCGTACGCTATGGCATATGTGTTGGCATCTATCCCGATAAGTTTCAATTTGAAATTATGCCTTCTTCCCCATTGTGCGATTAATCTTAAAATATCACCATGGCCACAGCCTAGGTCAACAATAGTGTAAGTTTGGCTTTTGTCTTTTTCTTGCAAAAGTTTTTCAACTCCATTTAAAGTGATGCGATTACCGCCAAGCCATTTATTAATATTTCCTAACTTATCAAGCGTGTCACGAAGCAATTCACCTTGCATGGTAAAATCGTCCATAAGTTCTTGTTCGGTGCTTCTGTAGGTTGTATTAATGGGCATTTTAAACAGCTTTCATTGGCGCGCCATGCGTGCGTTTAATTATTTTTGAAATTAGCGATGGAAATAGATACAAAAGGTTCAAAACAATTGGAGCCAGCCATTCTTGCCTGAATAAATAAGCAATGGTACGGCCTGTTTTTAGTCTCGATTTAAAAGTTGTATTCCACTGGTTGGCATAGTGTTGTTCCATTTCATTCCTATTCGGAATTTTTTTATGAAGATAGTCAATTATTGTCTCAGATGCCAATTGTGCGCTTCTAATTGCCATGGCCATGCCGTTTCCGCATAAAGGGTGAATCATGCCAGCCGTGTCACCACACATGATTATATGATTTTCGACTGGATTTTTAATTTTAAAAGAAATTTGACTAATGCTCAAAGGTTGATCAAATTGCGAAACTGAGTTTTGAAAAATTGAACGTAGCGCTGAGTTTTTAAAGACTACTTTTTCTTGAAATTCTTTAATGTTTTTAAATTTTTTAAAGCTTTTATAGTTGGTGATGTAACATAGATTTGTCGTGTTTCCTTCAACCATTGACACACCACAATAACCACCTATAAAATTGTGTAAAGCCACTTTATTAGAAGGAAAATCTGTTATTACATGGGTTTTCACGGCTAGATATGGCGAAGTTTCTTTGATAAAGGAGCGCTCTAAATTTATATCCAGATTTGCACGTTTTCCATAGGAACCAATAACTATTTCTGCCTGAAAGAACTGCCCGTTTTTTGTATTTACTGTGAATAAATTGTTATCGAAGCTGATATCAATTACAGCGTCATGAACTACTTCAACACCTTTGCGCTGCGCCAATTTAAATAGTTGGAAGTCTAGTTTATAACGACTTATGCCGAAGCCACCGAGCGGAAGCTTTGATTTGATAGACTTGTTGGCGCTTGTGGTTAATTCAAAATCATCCATGCATTTCGCCCCAAAATCGAATGGGTTAAAGCCCAAGCTATTCAAATATGGTAGTACTTCATTTGAAATGTATTCACCGCATACTTTATGTTTAGGGTAGCTGTTTTTTTCAATTACCAAAACCTCAATATTAAACATTGATAAATGAATGGCGCTGGTTAAACCGGCTAAGCCGCCACCGATAATAATGACCTTATATGTCGGTTTTTGCGTTTCCATTATTCAACCAAATCTGATAATGCCTTCCCAACATTACTGCCAATGGCAATTCCCATTCCTCCTAATCTTACGCCGCAAAACACGTTATTTGAAATTTGTTTTACAATAGGTTTTTTTTGAGAGCCAACACCCATAATGCCACTCCAGCGATGGTCTATTTCAAAAGTTGCATTGGGTAAAATAACTTCCTTTAGGTATGTTTCTAAAGTGTTTTGGACTAATTGGGTTTGACCAAATTCGGTAGTGTTTTCGGTTTTGAAATCAAGATTTCTTCCACCGCCAAATAAAATTCTGTTGTCGATGTTTCTGAAGTAATAGTAGCCTTTATCGAGATGGAAAGTGCCTTTGATATGTAAGTTTATAATTGGTTTGGTTATGAGCACTTGCGCGCGTGCTGGTTGCACTTTTTCATTTAACAATTGACTTGCAAAACCATTGGTAGCTATTAATAATTTAGAACTTGAAAATTCAAAATGGTTGGTTTTTATTTGAACGCCGGAAGCATTTTCCTGAAAACTTTCAACTGAAACCGTATTCAAAATTTTAATGCCGTTCTTTAAAGCTTTTAGCAAAAGTACTTGCATCATCTTGCATGTATCTATTTGAGCTTCATGTTTATTGAAACTGTAATTTGGCTTAATTTTATTAAATTTAAATTTGTTATCTGTAACGCTAAAAACATCGTCATTAAAAATAGGGGATAAAAGTTCGTTTACGGAATTCATTCTGCTCAAACAACTTTCATAAAACTCAGTTTCTCGATCTAAAAACAACTCATAACCACCAAAATGCTTATAATCTATTTGTTTATCGCCTAAAGTTTGCCGTAGTAATTGCAAGCCACTTTGTCGGTTTTTGACCATTTCAACCACTTCTGTTTCACTGTGGTGATTTAAATCATCAATGATTTCGCTTAAACTTCCGAAGCAAGCAAAACCCGCATTTTTTGTACTGGCTCCTTGTGGTAAATAGCCTTTTTCTAAAATTAAAATATTAGATTTTGGGAATCGTTTCTTTAAAGAAAGTGCGCAATTCAGTCCCACAATACCACTGCCGACTATGGTAAAATGGATGTTATGTAACCATGATTTTATTTCCCAATATGATAGATTCATAAACAAAAAAAGCTCCCTATAATGGGAGCTTTAAGTTAGAAGAAATTTATTAATCTACGATTATTTTTTTAGTTACTTTTTGATTACCATCGGTAATGCTTAATAAATACATTCCTGATTGTGCATTATCTAAAGTAAGTGTTTCCTCAAATCTTCCATTGGATTGGTAAGTTTTACTTAGAATCGCTCTACCTCTTATGTCGTAAACGTCAATTTTGACATTTTCGCTTTGCGGGATAAAACTGACATTGAAGGTTCCGTTGTTTGGGTTTGGAAAAACCTGTAAATTATTGAACTCATTATCAGCTATTGAAAGCGATGATGAGGTGCAAATTTCCAATGACCAGTTGTTAAGTGTTCCTGTGTCGCCTGCAAAAAAGTCTGCAATACGAATGGTCCAATTTCCTTGAGAATTTAGTCCATTAAATACACTCAACGACTCAACTGGTGCATAAGTGCCCGAAGTTGGAGAACCACAAACAATTGCTGGAGCACCATCTTGAAAAGTTACATTTATATTGTCGTTATTGCCACAATTGCCAGACCAAACAACAGAAGCGGTCGTTCCATCAGGATGCTCAACTAAAATTAATATATCACCAACCCAAGTGTGCGATACATTTACCGAAACAGAAACTTGGTCAATTACAACATTGTCAGGAACATTAATTTGATGAGAAATTGCTGTGCCTTGAATAGGTCCTGTGGTCCCCGAACCGTCGGGAATGGCAATACCGAGATTGGCATCGGAGGCGTAATCCGCACAGGTTAAAGAACCTACCGTAAAGCTTTGTGCATTTACATTAAAGAAAATATTGCCAACTGCCTCGACCATTATTCGGCAATTTACACCAAAAACATCTGGTACAATTATATCTTGAGTCCCATCATTAGGTGTGTTTGAAGCCAAAACCACGTCGAAATTTTGACCACCATCTGTCGATAATAATATATTAACATTTTGAGTGTTTATGTCAACACCATTTGTATTGGCCACATCCCATGTTACAGTTTCTGTTTCTCCAGGTGTCCAGGTTATACCAGTTGTATTTTGTGATGTAACTCTGAAAAAAGCGGCGGCATTATTATTCGTCACTATCATATTATCTACTGCAATCTGACCTCCTCGCGGATCGTTGTCTCTAACTGTTAATCGATAATTAATTTGTCTAGTTACTAAACTTAACTTCTCCCATGTAGAAGACGTGCCACCGTTTATAAGAATATCCTCAAGTCTTGGAATATAACGAGTTGGGTTGGTTGAGCCTTCAAAAGAGCGCACCAAAGGGCCTTGTAGATTGGTTTCTGCAGGTAATCCTGCTGGGCCTAAATCGTACTGTTCCCAGGTGTAGGTATGACTTGCTGTACCATTAGCATCGGTGGAGCTTCCTGTTAACTTATAAGGAGTGCCTGCCGGAATAATATAATTTGCCCCAGCATTGGCAGTTGGCGAACTATTACCTGTGGAAGTTTGAGTAGGACAAGAACTACTGTTTCCAGAAGAAACATTCGCCCAAATTAGCGCTAAGCTACGTTGGTGAAAATAGGCATCGGAATTATTTTGAATATTATCGGAACCACAGATACCGGCGTAAGCCATAATTGTGGTACCACTTCCTGGTTCATAAGCCGATGAAGCTGTCCTGTTATTTCCTGAACAATTGCCTTGTGTACCATTAAAAGTGTGAGGTGACCCAAACTGGTGTCCTATTTCATGGGCCACAAAATCAACGTCAAATGGATCTCCTAAGGGCTGAAAAGAACCAGTAATCCCTCTAGCTTTACTGCCAGATACACAAGGCACATTCAAACTAGCTAAACCGCCTCCACCAGTGCTGAATGTGTGTCCTATATCATAATTAGCATTTCCAATATTACTGTCTATAACGGACTGACTCTGATTAATAAGCGTGCCGGCATTGTTATTATCGAAAGGGTCGTTTGTTAAAAATATAATGATTTCATTATTTGGAATTATCGTCATTGTAACAGATAAATCTCTTTCATAAATACCGTTAACTCTAGTCATAGTAACATTCATAGCAGCTAAAACAGCCGCTTTCTTTTGTGCATCAGGCGCTGCATTAAGTCCAGCTTGATTAACATGAAAAGCTGCGTATTCCTCGGTACAGGCTAATGCCATGCGATATTCTCTTAAGGTACCGTCGTTAGCGTTTCTTGCCTGATTTAAATCGAAAATCTCATTTCTATTAAACTCCGAAAATTCATCTTCAACTTCACAAACGTGAGGGTTTTCTAGTGGGTTCAAATGTCTCTTAGAATATACTATATAAATATCTCCTTGCTTTGAAAATGGATCGATATACTGTACGCCTAAATGTGACCCTAATGTCATGGTGTGTAGCCCGAAAGGAGACAAACTAAACCTCAAGAATAATGATGGATTGTCAACACCCTGTCCAACGTATGACCGTATGTTTGGATATTTTCTTTGTAGCTCTTCATCAATAATATTAGCTTCCATTATTTTGAAGTTATCAAAATCACCTAAAGAGTTTGGTAAACTAATAATCACATTTGAGTCAACATTTGTATTTAATCTGTATGGCGCTGCTTGTAATGTACTTTTTAAACTTTCTAAATTTAATTGAAAATACTGAGCTTGATAGGGTTGCGCTTTCCTTAAAATTTGTTCAGTAAGTTGAGCTTTTGCCGGGTCAATTGGCTTCCATAAGTTAGAAGCACTTTGTGATAGCCCTATAATAGAAAACAATAATACAAATAAGACTGTAAATAGTATTTTGATGTAATTTTTTTTCATGATTTATACGTTTTGGGGTGAAAACTTTATACGATTTAAATTATTATTATTCAATAATTATCTTTTTTGTTGCCATTTTATTTCCGTCTAAGACCTTCAATAGGTAAATACCAGCATTGAGATTATTAACCGATATATTCGATTTTATCTCTCCGTTATTTTCGAATGATTTAAAAAAAAGCACTCGGCCTCTTATATCATATAAATTGATTAATACAATGTCTCCTGAAACAGAAAATAACTCTACATTGAAAGTGCCATTATTAGGGTTGGGGTAAATTTTAAGATTAGCTGCAAGTGCTTCGTCATTAACGCTTAATTGTTCTTGAATTTGAAAAGCTCTTTGATTAACATTAAAGAATATATTTCCGACTGCCTCAACCATAATTCTGCATTGAGCGGCGTCAACATTTGGTAAAACAACATTCTCAGAACCATCATTTGGAGTGTTACCTGCCAAAACTATATCGAATGTTTGTCCTCCGTCAATTGATAAGAGAATATTCACACTGGTTGCATTTATTCCCGATCCAGTTGTTCCTGCAACATTCCAAGTAACATTTTGAGAAGTGCCACCATCATATACTAAATTAGAAGTATTTTGTGAGGTAACTGTGAAGAACCCCGTTGATACTGTATTAACTGTCATAACATCAAATGCAGCTTGTCCACCTCTTACGTCATTGTCTCTAACTGTTAATCTAAAACTAATCGTTCTTTCTAAAATAGCCAATTGTTCCCATTGTGTTGAAGTTCCTCCATTAGATAAAACATCAGGTAAATTTGGTACGTATCGAACTGGACTTGTACTGGGAGGAAATGAACGTACTAATGGCCCTTGAAGTGTAGTTCCTGAAGGCGCTCCTGCTGGCCCAAGATCGTATTGTTCCCATGTATAAGTATGAGAGTCTATCCCATCTGGATCTGTTGAAGATCCGGTTAATTTATAAGGGGTTCCTATGGGAATTGCAAAAGAACCTCCCGCCTCTACCGATGGTGCATTATTAGATGTTGGAATTAAATTTGAACAGGTGCTGTTTCCTGTGGTGAGATTTGCCCAAATTGATTCTAAACTACGTTGATGAAAATATAAATCACGATTTCCTTGAACATTTTGAGCTCCGCAAATACCTGGATATGCCATGATAGTTGTTCCACTCCCGGTTTCATAAGCAGAATCGGCCGATCTATTGTTAGTACAGCTCCCCGAGCTTCCATTAAAAGTGTGTCGACTTCCATATTGATGTCCAATTTCGTGCATTAAAATTCCTTCAAAACCAACACCAGATGGTATGCCTGATCCTGTTACGCCTCTTGCTTTATTATTTGTACATGGGGAGAAGAGTTGAGCTAGACCTCCTGGGCCAGTACAAAGCATGTGACCTATATCATAAACTGAACCGATAAAAGCATCAATAAATTGCTGACTTTCGTCTATAAGATTTGATAAATTATTGTTAGTTAAAAAAGGAGACGATAAAAAGATAACATTTTCATTTGTTGGTACTAAAATCATTGTTAATGATAAATCATTTTCAAAAACCGCATTTACCCTAGTCATAACGCCATTCATAACACCAAGAACGGCTGCTTTCTTTTGTGCATCAGTCCCGCCATTTAATCCAGCTTGGTTTATATGATACGCTGCGTATTGTTCGGTACAGCCAAGAGCTAACCTAAATTCTCTTAGTTGGCCGTCATTTGCATTTCTGGAAAAACTTGTTCTATTAAAATCCTCCTCATTTTCAAATTCATCTCTAACGCCACATTCAAACTGGTCTGTATAATCAGGCAAATCGTGTCTATAGAACACCGAATATATTTGCTGAATTATATTGATTGGCTCAATATATTCAGTTCCATTAATATCATTCAGCGCAATAGATTTTAGACCTTGATCTGAAACGCTAAATCTTACTGTTTTTGAACGGTTTGTAATACTTCTACCTGTATAAGAACCAAGCTCAGGATACTGACTCTGGAGTTCCTCATCTAAAACAGATGCTGAAAAAATTTGATATTGCTCCATTTTTCCTTGTGCATTGGGAATTCCGATGACCACATTTGAGTTTATAAGGTTATCTTTACGGTCTGGTGCATTTCGAATTGCATTCTTAAATGCAACAAGGTCTAAGCTATAAATAACTTCTGTCTTTGGTATGTCAATTCTATTTTCTAAATCTGCAGTTGAAATGGTAGCGGCATCAACTGCCGTCCAAAAATTAGCATTATTTTGCGTAAATGCCTTATAACCAAATAAAACAGAAAACAAAAGGAATCCTGTTAGAAAAGTAATCTTCTTATTCATAAAAAATTTTTTGCTAAAGTTAAGTTCAAACTAACAATTATGCAATAAAAATAGGATTTTTATGAATTTAGGTGGGATTTAAGCTAAAAAATTTCGTTAAAATATAAACCCTAAGCTCTCACTTAGGGTTTACATTTATCTTCAATCTTCTTTTACGTCTTTTAATTTAAAATCTTCCATGAACTTAGTGGTGTAATTACCAGCTCGATAATTTGGGTCGTCCATCAATTGCCTATGAAATGGTATGGTCGTTTTAATACCTTCAATAACAAACTCATCTAAGGCACGTTTCATTTTATTGATTGCTTCTTCTCTTGTTTGCGCGGTTGTGATGAGTTTGGCAATCATAGAATCGTAATTTGGCGGAATACTGTAACCCGCATAAACATGCGTGTCTAATCGAACACCATGGCCTCCTGGGGCATGTAAAGTAGTTATTTTTCCTGGTGATGGTCTAAAACCGTTAAATGGGTCTTCGGCATTAATTCGGCATTCAATTGAATGTAGGTTAGGTGTGTAATTTTTTCCAGAAATTGGAACGCCAGCGGCCACTAATATCTGTTCTCTTATCAAATCAAAGTCTATTACTTGCTCGGTGATTGGATGTTCTACTTGAATACGTGTATTCATTTCCATAAAGTAGAAGTCACGGTTTTTGTCTACCAAAAACTCAACTGTTCCGGCGCCTTCATATTTTATAAACTCGGCGGCCTTAACGGCGGCTTTACCCATTCTATCTCGAAGTTCGTCTGTCATAAAAGGTGATGGAACTTCTTCAGTTAACTTTTGATGACGTCGCTGAATAGAACAGTCTCTTTCAGATAAATGACAAGCCTTTCCTGTTGAATCCCCAACTATTTGAATTTCGATATGTCTGGGCTCTTCAATAAGTTTTTCCATGTACATGCCATCATTACCGAAAGCTGCTTTTGATTCTTGTCTGGCCGAATCCCATGCTCCTTTTAAATCTTCTGGTTTCCATACCGCTCTCATGCCCTTTCCACCACCACCGGCTGTTGCTTTTAGCATAACTGGGTAACCAGTTTCCGAAGCAACTTTTTGGCAATGTTCAAAATCTTCAATAATACCATCGCTTCCTGGTACACAAGGTACACCAGCGGCTTTCATAGTGGCTTTGGCCGTTGCCTTGTCGCCCATTTTTGCAATCATTTCTTCGGATGCGCCTATAAATTTAATACCATGTTCAGCACAAATTTTTGAAAACTTTGAATTTTCTGATAGAAAGCCGTAACCAGGATGTATCGCATCGGCGTTGGTAATTTCGGCGGCTGCTATAATATTTGACATTTTTAGGTAAGATTCGCTACTGGCTGGCGGACCTATACAAACTGCTTCATCGGCGAATTTAACATGTAAACTTTCGGCATCGGCAGTTGAATAGACAGCCACCGTTTGAATACCCATTTCTTTACAGGTCCTAATTACACGAAGCGCAATTTCACCTCTATTGGCAACTAATATTTTTTTAAACATAACTTTTAAAATTAAAAACTTAAATTCCAAGTACCAAATTCCACCCACTGGGTTTTGGGATTTGTCTATTAATCACGTAACTTCAAGATTAACTGTTATGACGGATCTACTAAAAATAATGGTTGATCGAACTCTACCGGTGAAGAATCATCAACTAAAATCTTAACGATTTTGCCCGAAATTTCCGATTCAATTTCATTAAAGAGCTTCATAGCTTCGATGACGCAAAGCACATCGCCTTCTTTTATATCACTCCCGACTTCCACAAACATAGGTTTGTCTGGGGATGGTTTTCTGTAGAAAGTTCCAATAATTGGAGACTTTACTGTAATATATTTGCTGCTTTCGGCAGTCTCAGTATTTGCAACTGGCGGCGCACTTGAAACTACTGGTGAAGACTGCTGTTGCTGGACCTGTGGCACGGCTTGGCTCATTGGTACGTGCTGAATCATGGTGGATGGTTCACCTTTATATTCGCTACCCGTTTTAATGGTGATTTTCACATCATCCATTTCTAATCTAACTTCGTTTGCGCCAGACTTTGCCACAAACTTGATAAGATTTTGAATATCCTTTAAATCCATATATACATTTGTTTATTTAGTTAGTTTCTTAGTTATATGCCCATTTTAAGTAAACCGAGCCCCAAGTAAATCCACCGCCAAAGGCAGCAAATATTAGGTTATCACCTTTTTTAAATTGAGCTTCAAATTCTGATAGTAATAAAGGTAATGTTGCCGATGTGGTATTACCATATTTTTGTATGTTTTTTAAGACTTTATGTTCTTCTAGCTTCATTCTACTTGCCGCTGCATCAATAATACGCATATTAGCTTGGTGTGGCACAAGCCAATCTACATCTTCGTTGGTTAGGTTATTGCGCACTAATATTTTCTCACATACGTCAGCCATGTTGGATACTGCAAATTTAAATACAGTTTTACCATCTTGAAAAACGTAGTGCTGTTTATTAGTTACGGTATCTATGCTTGGAGGTAAGATTGAACCGCCTGCATCTATTTTTAAATGTGATCTTCCGTTTCCGTCACTTCGTAAGTATTCATCTTGCAAACCCATACCTTCTTGATTAGGTTCAAAAAGTACCGCACCGGCGCCATCTCCAAAAATGATACAGGTTGTACGGTCTTCATAATCAATAATAGAAGACATTTTATCGGCGCCTATTAACAATACTTTTTTATAACGTCCAGACGTAATATACGCTGAAGCAGTTGACATACCGAATAAAAAACTAGAACATGCCGCTTGTAAATCATAAGCAAAAGCATTGGTGGCCCCTATTTTGGTGGCGACATAAACCGCTGTTGAGGCCACTGGCATGTCGGGAGTAGCTGTAGCGACGATGACTAGGTCTATTTCAAGCGGATTAAGATTGTGTTTTGATATAAGCTGTTCTGCGGCTTTAATGGCTAGGTAAGAAGTGCCTTCGCCTGGAATTTTGAGAATTCTTCGCTCTTTAATACCGGTACGAGAGGTGATCCATTCGTCGTTGGTATCTACCATAGTTTCTAATACCTTGTTTGATAAAACAAAATCTGGTACATAGGAACCAACGGCGGTTATAGCGGCTGTAATATTACCCATTATGATTCTTTAGATTCACAAAATTTGGCTGAAAAAGACCAAATTTGACTAAAAAAAGGTTGTTTTTTATCAATTTGGTCTAAAATCATTGCAAAATAGGTTGTTTTTAGAAGACTTAAAAATTAATCATAAAAAAAACGCTCGTAAACGAGCGCTTTATGTATGCGTGCATAATATTTATGCTAGATTTTCTTCTTTTGCTGAATTGTCAATCAACACTTGGCCTCTGTAGTATAATTTACCTTCATGCCAGTGTGCTCTATGATATAAATGAGGCTCTCCGGTTGTTGGGCAAGTTGCTATTTGAGGCACAGAAGCTTTGTAATGTGTTCTTCTTTTGTCTCTTCTTGTTTTCGAGATTTTTCTCTTAGGATGTGCCATTTTAAATACTATTTATCTGTTAATAAATTTTTTAATTTGTCCCAACGAGGATCTATCTCGTCGGTATTCTTTTTATTTTCTTCTTGTTTTGGACTTAATTCTTCCAACTTAGTTAAAACTTCACTTTTTAAAGTTCCGTCTTTTACTCCAGGATGAACGCGCTTTAATGGAACTGATAAAATAATAAGTTCATATATGTATTGCGCTATATTAATTTCGTATTCACCGTGCGGAATAATTAATATAGAATCGTGTTCGTCATTAAACTCTTGCCCGAACTTTACCACCAAATCAAAACTTCCTTCTATGGGTTGGTCGTAGGGTTCGTCGGTTAGGTCGCAATTGACATTCACGGTTCCTTCTATTTCGAAATGCAACTCTAGGAGCGTTGTTTTCTTTTCGAATAAGAGATTTACTTTAACATTTACTCCGTTAAAATCTTCATAATCAAAACAATCAAAGAACGGTTTTTTAATTTCGTAATCAAAATGGTGCTTTCCTAATTTTAATCCTACAAACTGGATATCATAATCTTTCAAAGCCTTCATATGCGCACTCATTTTGAGCCTGCAAATATATAAATTTTATTTTAGAGCATCATGTTATAAACAAAAAATGTTTACAACTATTTTTTTGAGGTTTTTAAAGGGTTTATAGAGAGCTTTTCGTGTTGCGCTCTGTTCTTGAAAATCTTAAGTGCTGTGAAAATTGCCTGTTTAAAGGAAGAAGCGTCGGCAGTATTCTTACCCGCTATTTCATAGGCTGTTCCGTGATCTGGTGAGGTTCTAACTTTGCTTAATCCGGCAGTGTAATTAACACCTTCGCCAAATGAAATGGTTTTAAAAGGAATGAGCCCTTGGTCGTGATATGTTGCCACTACAGCATCGAAATTTTTAAAATTATTAGAGCCAAAAAAGCTATCGGCGGCATATGGACCATACACCAACATGCCTTTTTCCTGAAATTTATGAAGCACTGGTCTTAGCAAATTATCATCTTCGTTGCCAATAACACCGTTATCGCCTGCGTGCGGATTAATCCCCAGAACGGCAATTTTTGGTCTGATTGTTTTAAAGTCTTTGATGAGGGAGTTGTAAATGATATTTATTTTTCCTTCGATTACTTCGGCAGTAATTGCTGAGCTTACATCCTTTAATGGTAGGTGGTCTGTAAGCAGGCCAACTTTAAGATTATCGGTTACCATAAACATAAGGCTTTTTCCATTCAATTCTTTGGCGATATAGTCGGTATGACCAGGAAAATTAAAGGACTCCGATTGAATATTTTGCTTATTGATTGGAGCGGTTACCAATACGTCTATCTCGTCTTTTTTTAATGCGGCAACTGCTCTTTCTAGTGATTTAATAGCATATCCACCTATAGCTTTGCTTTCCTCTCCAAAATTAATTTCTACTTGTTCTTTCCAAACATTGTATACATTAACCCGGCTATCAATAATTTGATTAAAATGGTCTACACCGTGAAAATTAATCTCACTTTGCTGGTGGTTTTTAAAAAAAGACATGGTTTTAATTGAAGCAAAAATAACTGGCGTGTAAAAATCCATCATACGCTTGTCTTCAAGAGCTTTTATAATGATTTCAGGGCCAATGCCATTAAGATCGCCAACCGAAATTCCGACGCGTATTTTATGTTCTTTTCTCATTAAATTGCTGTGATTTGTATGTATTTTTGCAATTACAAATTTAACCAAATTATATTACAAATGTTTACTGGAATAATTGAACAACTAGGGGTGGTTTCTAATTTAGAAAAAGAAGACGGCAATTTGCATATTACTGTAGACAGCCCTTTAGCCTCAGAATTGAAAATAGATCAAAGTTTGGCTCATAATGGAGTTTGTTTAACGGTGGTTTCTAAAACTGATACTAGCTATACCGTTACCGCAATTGACGAAACGCTTCAAAAAAGCAATATTGGGCATTTACAAATTAATGATTTGGTGAATCTGGAGCGTGCTATGAAAATTGGCGACCGATTGGACGGACATATCGTGCAAGGGCATGTTGATCAAACAGCGGTTTGCACTAAGGCCGAAGATTTAAATGGCAGCTGGAAATACACCTTTACTTATGATGTTACACCTAAAAATATTACCATAGAAAAAGGTTCTATTACCGTAAATGGTGTAAGTTTAACGGTTGTTGATTCTGGTGTTAATAGCTTTAGCGTGGCTATAATTCCTTATACTTTTGAGCACACCAACTTTAAAACATTTAAAGAGGGCACTGTGGTTAATCTAGAATTCGATATGATTGGAAAGTATATTCAAAAGCTAAGTGCACTTAACTAAGACATTTTTTCAGTTTTGCTTTTTCTTAAAAAGTATACGCCTATAAACATTGCAACTATTATCATAACAGGTATATAATTGTCAATTGGTAAACCAGGTGGTGGTGGTGGTACTGGCGGTGGCGGGGTTGATGGTTGTGCCGAAATGCTCGCCACAGGTATTAAACACAGCAGAAACAAGGCAATTATTTTAATTTGACGTAATCTCATTAGAATTCTAAACGCAAATGTATTAAAAAAAGCGTATTATAAAACTTACTCACAACTTCTATATCCAAAAAATTATTTTTTATCGATTAATAGCCTTTTTTGTTAGCATACAGAGGGATTACATTAAGTGCTTTGCAAAATTATTAAATACTGTTAGCAAATATATACTTTTAATAATGATGCCAAAATATAATTTAGTTTAATTAATAGTTAAGAACGTTTAGATGCATAAAATATTATAATACAGTTTGTAGCAAGAATTATTTATTCTTTAAATTATTAATTTTTGATACTGGTTTTAGGTACAAAATTGAAATACATTCTAACTGTTTTTTCACTTTTCATTATTGTGTTTACGAAAAATTAGGTTAAGCGGTTTTAAAATTAATAAGATACTTTAACTAAGTACCTGCTAAAAGCTTGCCATGGGTAAACCATTAGGCATCTATTAGTTTTATTTACTATATATGCGCTATACATTCGATACACATAGGCTATATTTATTGGCTAACTTGCAACAATCTAATGATTTAATCTTCTTACGGCACGACAGAAAAGCCTTATGGAAATTAGTGGTGCGCTGGGTTTTGTAACGTTTTATGTATTTGGCAATAAAGAATTTGTTAGGAAGTCCGTGTGATTTGCTATGATCGGTTTCGAAAAAATGTCATGATGTGAAAGTTAAGAACTTAAAGTATAAATGATTCATCATAAAAATGAGACTCTTACGGGTGAATAAATGAAATTCTTGATTCTTAAATACAAATTATCTAAATCTGTCACTATCTCATGCATTAACCATGCTTTATCCATGCCTTTGATAGGGCTTTGATAGGCTTTACCAATATATCAAATTACCCATATGACCCGTCCTGAAATAACTATACAGATTAATATATTGAATAAATTGGCTAAGCCTTATTTTTGCCTCTAGGTTTGGACGTAGAATTTTATTGTTTTCATGGGACAGGTCAAGACGTGGATTTTAGTGGGACAGGTCAAGACCTGCGACTGATACAATCCCAGCCAAGACGAAACATTTCTAAAAAACAAAGAGCCTCGCTAGGTGTTAGATAATCGCAGCTAGATATCGGTATAATTCGGCAGGGGATTTAGTTTCAACTTTTAGCTTGTAAAATACACCAAACTCTCGTTTTAATCACAAATCTCTTCACCTGACGGCGAAGGCAAGAGGGTATTTATATGCTGTTAGAAATAGTTTTTATTTCTACAGTTTCTCCAGCTTCAAGTTTTTTAATTCCTGTTGATAGTTTTATCCAAACCAACTGATTGTTTGAGGGATTAACTATTTTGTTTTCATTAATTTGAACTCTTTTAATAGCTTTTAAGTATTTTGTTAGTTCTCCATTACCAACAGACCAAATATCCTTAGCTTCTCCAATTTTTTCACAAAACTCAACCATAGTATTCCATCTCTGTTGATCTTTAAATTCCCATGAATGTCCCCAAACGTAGAACAACGATAATTTTGGTTCGTCAAGTATTAAATAGTCGTTTAAATAGTCTAAAACTTTACTGTCATGACAGGTTGGATTCCATATTAAGTAGTTTTTTGGTAGGTTGAATGTATAAGTATCATCTACGGTTCTAGCATTGGTAATTTCTGTTGTAGCGATAAGTTTAGCAATACCATCATTGGTATTTCCAAATGGGTAAGCCATACTTATGATTTTCCTTCCTGTAAGTTCTGTTAGGTTTTTAATATCTATTTGAACTTCGTCCAGTATTTCTTTGTCCGTAATGTCAATAAAATTTTTATGTAAAGCGCCATGTGCAGCAATTTCATGATTTTTATATATAAACAAAAGGGAGTCTTTTGCGACATATTTTTGAAAAATAGTATCACCATTTTGTTGAGACCAACCACGTTTGGTACCTAAATATTCTGAATTTAGGTTAAATGTTCCCACAAGATTGTGTTGGTCAAATAAATTTGCTAAATGCATATCTTCAATTGTACCATCATCATAACTCAATACTAGAGCTTTGTATGTTCCTTCCGGGTAAGTAAAGTCAATAAATTCGGGCTTTTCTTTACAAGAAGCAAAAAGCAAAAAACAACTGTAAAATATAATAATTAATCTTGTCATTTGTTAAATTGTTGGAACGTTGTTGTGTAACAGGCGTTGCTTGGTTTGGCAATTAAAATAGTTAAAAAGCGCAAACGTTCGCGCTTGCGCGGATTTTCCGAAAAGTATAATAAAAGCAATGCTTGTTACACGGTGT
>NZ_DAISXK010000048.1:0-20832 GCF_036825875.1 Paucihalobacter sp.
TTCAATCACATTTTCAAAATAATTTTATTCATCAATTTATATCTCAAAAAAACTGAGCCGTTTCAGTACAGTAAACGCCCTAATAAAAACGAAAACATCTTTTATATCCTCACATTTAAATCTATTACCTACGAACAGTATGAAAGCGTTGTGCATTCGTCTTTTGTCATGTGGTTAACGAAGTTTGGAAATTTAATTAGAATAACTTCATTGGAGGAAATTATATATATTATAAACATCTTAACCAGCGATATGAGGCCTGCATACCCCAGACTACTTTATGTTGGATATTTGCAAATATATAGTAATCATCAAGCCAAGCGCCGCGATGTATGGACTGGTGTTACAAGATAAACATCAGTAAATGGAAGAAATAGCATTAGCTAAAACAAAAATTTGAACGCGATTTTTACTATGTAGTTCTACAATCTTTTTGGTTAGAAATGAAAAATTTATTTATAACTATTTTAAGGTTATTAACTATTAAAATATTAATTTATCAAACGATATTAACATAGCTACATTTGTGAAGTTTAAAGTTAAAGTTTAGTAGTTTATGATTGAAGAAATAGAGGACAAAAAAAGTTGGAATGACATTTTGAGTAAGGTCGACTCTTACGACTTTTATCATACCTACGACTATCATCAATTATCCAAGCAACCCAATGAAAAATTTCTGCTTTTAGTTTATCAAACTGATATCGCACTTATTGCCATCCCAGTTGTTTTAAGACCGATTGAAGGCACCGATTATTTTGATATTACTTCAGTTTACGGATACCCTGGACCAGTTTCTAAGAATATTACAGGAGATTTTGATAATCAGCTATTCGTATTAGAATTGAATAAGTATTTTTTAAATCATAATGTTGTTTCTGTTTTTAGTCGTTTAAATCCTTATATAAATCATCAAAAGGAGATTTTGAAAAATATGGGGAAATGCGTAGACCTAAGCTCTGTTGTGTTCATCAATTTAACCAACAACCTAGATACCCAAAGAAGTGGTTACCAAAAAAGAATAAAAACACAAATTAATAAAGCGAGACGACTTTGTGATATTGTAAAGGCAACAAAAAAAGAAGATATTGACGCGTTTATCGATATATACTACGAAAATATGAATCGCGTAAATGCTGATGATTACTATTACTTTGATAAAGATTATTTTTATAATTTTCTAAATAGTGACAATTTTGAAACCGATTTACTGCTGGCTATAACAAAGGAAACCAATGAAATTATTGCAGGTGTCATATTTGTAAAAACCAACCATATTGTACAATATCACCTAGCAGGCTCGAAATCTGATTTTCTGAACATCACACCGATTAAAATATTAATTGACGAAATGCGAATTATTGCCACCGAAGAAGGTTTTAAATATTTAAATTTGGGTGGCGGATTAGGTAGTAAAGAAGATTCATTGTTGCGATTTAAAATATCATTTTCCAAAGAACTTAAAACTTTCAGTGTTTGGAAATATATCGTTGACCACGAAACCTATAATATGTTAACATCAGGTCTAAATCCAAAATCGACAGATTATTTTCCAGCATATCGAAGAAAGCTAGCTTAGTCTTAGTACTGTATCATCTAGATGGTGTTGTTATTGGTTAAAATATATTGTATTCGAAAGGTTTGTGAAAGATTTTTAAAGTGATAGTAACGTTTGATTTTTCTAAAACTTTTAATGTTGAAATGTTATCATTGTTTAATCCGAAATGTAAATTTTCGTTCAATTATTAGTGTATGGGAACTTCTCTAAAATCTAAAATTATTTATCCTATTGCTGGTGCTGTAGGCAACATGCTTGTATTTATGCAACCTAAAAAGGCACGTCAACTTTCTGAACACCGAATGACATTAGTGCATAAGAATTCAAAAAAAATGAGTCTTAGCGAAAGATTAATGCGTTTCGCACTGGTAAAAAAACTTGAAAAAATTGAAAATCACGAAAAAATCGCAGAAATGAATCGGAATTTTTGGGAAAGCAACAAAGCCACTGATCTTTTTTCGGAAACAGAAAGTGCTTTTCTTAATGATTTTCTACCAAATTGCACTTTTATATTCGATTTGCTTGATAAAGAATTAATAGATCAACCTGAAAAATTTCAAACGCTTGTAGAAATAGGCACTGGAAATGGTGATGTACTTAATTATCTCAGTTCTAAATTTCATCAAATCGATCGTTTTATCGGTATCGATCTTAGTTCTCATCAGGTGGAAATCAATAAGAAAAAATTCTCAGATAACATAAAGCTTGAGTTCGTTGCTGCAGATGCTTTTGATTGGGTTAAAGAACATGGATGTGGTAATTCAATTTTTGTCTCGTCAAAAGGGGTTTTAGAATATTTTGTCGAGCAACGTTTACAAGAATTTTTGAACATTATTAACCAACTAGGTAAAACCATGTTCGTGGCAATTGAGCCTAACGGAGCAGACCATGATTTTGATACACAACCTAATACACAACTTTACGGAAACGAACCTTCTTTTTCACACAATTATCCCCATCTATTCAAAAATGCCGGTTTTACTTTGTGGCATTTCTCTCAACAGACTTGGCCTAGAGGTAGCGATTTGCAAACATTTATAGGAGCCAAAAACTAAAAAATATTTGAACAATATTATAAACAAACTTTACTACTCCCCTTTTTTTAAGGCATTTATATTATTTCGCTTGATGGATATCAATCATCTTAAAAGGATGAATATAACTGTAATATTTCTTTAGGTTTGCTTTAAGCGATGAAATTAACAATTTAGCTATTTTTTTAATTAGGTCGGATTAAATTTGTTTATCTTGTTATATGATTTGAGCTTACGACGACGTAAATCTTATTATTTTTAAATCACTTTGTAAAAATGGCTACAGAAAATAAAATAAAATCCGCAACGTACAAAATTACACGGGGATTATTCGACTTTTTAACTCAAACAATAGGAAATTTTCTGGTAGTAATTCAGCCAAAAAAAGCGCGTAAATTATCAGAACAAGGATTAACCTTAGTGATTAATAATGATATGACTATACCAGAACGTTTAATGCGAGGGGCAATATTTAATAGACTTGAAAAAACTAAAGATTTTAATAGAATATCAGAATTACATCAAACTTATTGGTCAAAGAAAGGCACCGATTGGCTTTCTGAGGCATACGATTTATTTGAAACTGATTTTCTGCCCAATTGCACGTTTCTATTCGAATTATTAAAACAGGAATTATCAAATCATTCAGAGCAATTTAAAACATTAGTAGAAATAGGAACTGGCAATGGAAAAGTGTTAAAATTCTTAAGTTTAGAGTTTCCAGAAATTAATCGTTTTGTTGGTATAGATCTCAGCCCTGATCAAGTAAATAAAAATATCCAAAAATTCAACCAAGATAAAAAGCTTGAATTTGTGGTTTCAAATGGTTCTGAATGGGTTAAAAAAAACGGGGGTGAAAAAACAATTTTTGTTACCTCGGGAGGTGTCTTAGAATATTTTACCGAATCTAGTTTAGCTGAACTTTTAAAAGACATAAATGCTTTGGGTAAAACCTTCTTTGTTGCCATAGAACCTACCAGCAAAGAACATAATTTTGAAATTAATCCAAATTCACAGGTTCACGGACGCGAATGGTCATTTTCTCACAATTATTCAAAGCTCTTTAAGGATGCTGGTTTTGATATTTGGCATTATTCTCAGAAACCTTGGGATGGAGGCACTAATAACCGAACGTTTATTGGTGCTAAAAATTAAAGGTGAATTTAATTTTACATTTTAATTACCTTCACTTAAATTACCTCAAACCAATGACCTATCTATTTAAAGGATTGCAAGAAAATTGTACCTTACTGAATGTTATTTAATATTAGCCCTTTATATATTAAAGTGGGCATTTTAGACACCTAATCCCTTACGTATAAAAGTTTTAGATATTTTAATTTTTTAACGATTTAAAGAAACAATTCATCCGTGTTTTTCTAATTAATGTCTAAAAATTACTTAATTTGCATTAAAATTACATTGTAAATTAGATATAATAAATTAATAAACTGCAACTTACCCACATCAATTTTTTAAACCTTTAAAAAATAATATAGTTTCATAATAATTCAAAATTGAATGCTTGAATCTAACTTAATTAACCATTTAAATAATTCTCAAAAGAATTATTGGCTTAACAGATTGTCTGATGGGCAAGCATTGTTAAATATGCCAAAATCTGGCGTCCCAGTAAAAAATACAACTAACAATATTAAATGTATTCGGTTTGCATTATCAGAGAAGACAACAATTGAGTTCCATGCATTTATTAAAAATGACGATTTTAATATCTTCTTCTGCTTATTAGCATCGTGGAAAACACTTTTTTATAGATACACCTCTCAGAACAATATTATTGTGGGGTCACTTGTGAGCAACTCAATTATAAAAAACCAATCGGATTTATGGAGAAACACGCTTTTATTGCGTTCGGAAATAGATCCTTTAAACAATTTCAATGCGCTTTACCAAACAATTAAAGCATCTACTTTGCTCGACTTTCAACAAGGTAATTACCTATTTTCAGCGTTAAAAGAAGATATTAAAACGGACTTTAAAAAAGACCCTAAAGACTTGTTTAATATAATGATATCTCCTAAAATTTTATCTAATGAATCTGAAAAAGGAGATGATAATCTATTTGAAGATATTGATTTAAGTATTGCTTTTGAAAAGGTTGATAATCAATTAATTTTTGAGATCACCTACAACAGCTTAACTTACGATACTAATTTGATTGAGAAATTAATAGCCCATTATAAACAGCTATTGCCCCAACTTCTAACGAATCCGCATGTAAATATTGGAGAAATAGATTTTCTCTTAGATGAAGAACGAAATATTTTGCTAGACACCATTAAAAGTGAGTCTGTTGATTACCCTAAAGAAAAAACATTAGTAGATTTATTTAACGAACAAGTAATAAAAAATCCTACCCAAATTGCACTAGTTTTTCAAAATATAAAATTCACATACATTGAGTTGGATGAATTATCAAATCAATTCGCAAACTACTTATTAGATGTGCATCGCGTGAATGACAATGATTTGGTAGCGGTAATCTTAGCTCGCAGTGAATGGATTGTAATTTGTTTACTAGGTATACTTAAATCTGGTTGCGCCTATGTACCAATAGATCCAAATTATCCCCAACAAAGAAAAGATTACATTCTAAATGATAGTAATAGTAAAGTAATAATTAATGAAACTTTATTGCGAGATTTCATCAATAATAAAGCCACTTATTCAATCAAAAAACCAGAAAAAATTAAACCAAGCCCAGAAAATTTATGTTATATCATTTACACCTCAGGCACAACAGGAAACCCTAAAGGGGTAATGATTGAACATAGAAATGTAGTTAGGTTATTTTTCAGCAGCACTCCCCTTTTTGATTTTAACGAGAAAGATGTTTGGTGCATGTTTCATTCTTTTTGTTTTGATTTTTCAGTTTGGGAAATGTATGGCGCTTTGTTATTTGGAGGCAAATTAATAATTGTACCAGAAATGATTGCCAAAGATCCTTTCGAATTTATTTCATTAATTGATAAGGAAGGTGTTACCATATTAAACCAAACACCCTCCGCATTCATTAACTTAATGGAGAACACTAATAATATAAACACAAATTTAAATTTACGTAATATTATTTTTGGCGGAGAAGCACTTTTTCCTAAACACTTAGAAAAATGGTACAAACAATATCCTAATATCAAATTTATAAATATGTATGGTATTACGGAAACTACTGTACATGTAACCTATAAAGAAATAGATGAAATTGATATAAACAAAAATATTAGTAATATTGGAAACAGTATTCCTACACTTTCCATTTATATCTTAAATGAATTTAAAAAACTTCAACCGATAGGTGTAATTGGAGAATTATATATCTCCGGCATGGGATTGGCTCGAGGTTATCTCAATCGACCGGAATTAACAGACCAAAAGTTTATTAATAATCCCTTTATAGCGGGCGAACGAATGTACAGCTCTGGAGACCTTGCCCGATGGTTGCCCGATGGTAATATTGAATATATTGGAAGGAAAGACGATCAGGTAAAAATCAGAGGACATAGAATAGAATTAGGAGAAATTGAATCGAAGTTAAACTTACTTCCCGAAATTAAGAGAGCGGTAGTTCTGGCAAGCAATCATTTAAACGGAGAAACCCAACTGGTAGCCTATCTGCAACCAAAAGAAACTAAGGGAGACATCAAATATATAAGACAACAATTAGAAGATTTACTTCCTTATTTCATGATTCCTTCCATTTTTATGTGGGTAGAAGATTTTCCCATAACATCAAATGGAAAAGTTGATAAAAAAAATCTACCCGAACCCGAATATTTAAGACCGCATTCAGCTCCTTTGTTCAAAAAACCCCAGACGAAACTTGAAAAAGACATTGCTTCTATTTGGAGTCAATATCTCAAAATACCTCATATCGGTATTGATGATAATTTTTTTGACATGGGTGGATCATCACTTCTGGCTCAAAAAGTTATAACTGTGATGAGGGAACGTTTTAACTTAGATTTACCCGTAACAAAAATTTATCAGTACCCAACTATAGCGGGAATAGCGGGATTCCTTAACGACGAGGAAAAAACAAATCTATTAGCTAATTATTCAAAGCTAAAAGAACATAAAACATCAAATGACGTTGCTATTGTAGGTATGTCTGTAAGATTTCCTGGAGCAGAATCTATCGATGACTTATGGGAAGTGCTAAAAAATGGCAAAGAAACGATTTCCTTTTTTACTGATGAAGAATTAGATAAAACGATTCCTGAAGATTTAAAAAACAATCCTCTGTATGTAAAAGCAAGAGGGATTGTGCCTTCGGCAAAAGCATTTGATGCCAATTTTTTTGGTATCAATCCGAAACTTGCCGAAACAATGGATCCGCAATTGCGCTTATTTTTAGAGATTTCATGGGAGGTTCTTGAGCAATCTGGTCATCTTCCAAAACAATACAGCGGAAGTGTAGGTGTTTATGCAGGTATAGGTCGAAATACATATTTCGAAAACAATTTACTACACAATAAAGCGCTCTTAAATCAAGTTGGAGTGCTTCAAGTTGATACAGTTAACGAAAAAGATTATATAGCTTCTCGTACTGCTTACCACTTAAATCTTAAAGGACCAGCGATAAGCGTTCACTCTGCATGTTCCACATCACTGCTTGCGATTGCCGAGGCAGTAGAGTCTATTAGAAGCGGTCAATGTGATGTTGCTCTAGCCGGTGGTTCTAGTCTAACAGCTCCAATTTATAGTGGCCATTTATATCAGGAAGGATCCATGTTAAGTCCTGATGGGCATTGTCGTCCTTTTGATGCTAATGGTAAAGGCACAGTTTTTAGTGATGGTGCAGGAGTCATTTTGCTAAAGAGTTTAGAAAATGCTAAAAAAGACGGAGATTATATTTATGGTGTAATAAAGGGAATAGGTATAAATAACGATGGTAGCGGTAAAGGTAGTTTCACTGCACCAAGCGCCGAAGGACAAGCCAACGCCATAACAAGAGCATTGCATGATGCACAAATATCTCCTACTAGTATTAGCTATGTTGAGACTCATGGTACTGCGACTCCAATAGGAGACCCCATTGAGATGGAAGGACTGCAAAAGGCTTTTGGTAAACAAGAGCAAAATAATTATTGCGCTATAGGTTCTATAAAAAGCAACATGGGTCATCTTACGGCTGCTGCTGGCGTTGCTGGTCTTATTAAAACTATGCTGGCCTTTAAACATAAACAAATACCCGCTTCGTTAGGTTTTGACAAACCAAATCCGTCAATTGATTTTAGCAATAGCCCTTTCTTTGTAAATAATAAATTAAGTGATTGGAAATGTTTAGAAAAAAGACGCGCAGGGATTAGTTCCTTTGGTGTTGGCGGCACTAATGTACATATTGTGGTTGAAGATTATGAATCTGAACAATCGGTTTCTGGTGAATCTCGACCATTACAAATTATAGCATGGTCTGCAAAATCAGACATTAGTCTTGACGGTTATAAAACAGCGTTAGGTAATTTTACAAAATCATCAATAAACACAAACCTAGCTGATATTGCCTACTCTCTTAATACTACCAGAGACATATTTGGTAAGCGAAGTTATGTTTTGGCAACTGATACGGAAGATGCATTCAACCAACTACTTTCAGTTGATGCAACTTCAATTAAATCTTCAGATTTAAAAATTGCGCCAAGTAATTTGGCCTTTCTTTTCCCAGGACAAGGCGCACAATATCTGCAAATGGGAAAAGTACTGTATGAACAAGAAGCGGTTTTTCGTGAGGCGGTTGATAAATGTTCTGAAGTGTTAACTGCGGCATTTAATTTTGATATTCGAGACATCATATATCCTGAAGATAATTTCCCTGAAGCGGAAATTAAGTTGAAAGATACACAGTATACGCAACCAGCTTTATTTGTTATTGAATATGCACTATCGCAGCTTTGGATAAGTTGGGGAATAAGACCAACATTACTTTGTGGGCATAGTATTGGCGAATTTGTAGCCGCGCACTTAGCAGGTATTTTTTCTTTAGAAGATGCTTTGCATTTAATTGCAAAACGTGGTAAATTAGTAAGCGAACTTCCAAGAGGTAGTATGTTATCCGTTCGTGCAAATATTGATAAAATTAAAGGGTTAATTCCAGAAAACTTATCAATAGCAGCCATTAATTCAGACAATTTAATAGTTATTTCTGGAACCGATAAGGATATCGAAAATTTCACTAAAACCTTAGATGTTGAAAAAATAGCTAATAAGCTATTATTAACAAGTCATGCTTTTCATTCAAATATGATGGATCCTGTTCTTGATTTATTTCATGCAGAAGTAAAGCAGGTCAAATTAAATGTGCCTCGTTTACCAATTGTATCTACTGTAACAGGAGATTGGTTAACCGATGCCGAGGCGACGAGTACCGCCTATTGGACCAATCATTTAAGAGCAACCGTAAACTTCTCAGGTGCCATGGAAACCGTATTAAGTTTGGAAGATGCTATTTTACTGGAAGTTGGACCTGGTCGTGCCTTAACAACGCTTTCAATGCAGAAGAAAGGATTAAAATCCATGGCGTCTATTTCAAGTTTAACAATACCCAATCCAAATGAAAATGCTTACCACACAGTACTTTCGGCACTCGGAAATTTGTGGTTGAATGGTGTGGAACCAGATTGGAATTCTTTTTATATAGGTCAAAATAGGAAAAACATATTATTGCCTTCGTATGTGTTTGATCGTAAACCATGCTGGGTAGATCCTTTACCTATTCTACCAATTAGCGATATTAAAATCAATAACACCAATACTGTTGAAAGTGAATTCACAAAACCATTGCCAAATGCAAATACAAATACAAAACAGATGAGAAAGCCTGTAATACTTGAAAAAATAGCAGCAATTATTGAGGAAAACTCTGGTATTGAAATTGAAGCAGGCGCTTTTAACCAAAGTTTTTTAGAACTTGGCTTAGATTCTTTAGTTCTTACTCAAATGGCGATTAATTTAAAAAACGAATTTAACATTCCCATTACCTTTAGACAATTAAACGGTGAACTTGGCTCACCAAATCTATTGGCGGAGCATGTTGACAAAGTATTGCCTAAAGAAATTTATGCCCCTCAACTCGAAGCCATTTCCAGTGAAATATCAAGACCTATTCATTCGTCAAATATGCAATCGCAACCTTTAAATTTAGCGAATAGTTCAAATCAAAATACAGCCTTAAATCTAATTTCCCAACAAATACAACTTTTAGGTAAACAAATAGAACTACTTCAAGGAAATAGTAATGGAGTTGCAACTAATGCATTTAGTCAAAATCAAAAGCCAGCTGCAACACCTTTGACCAATGCAATTGGGCATACTTCAGCCGAAGATTTAACCGAAGAAGAAAAAAAGGAACATCAAAAACCCTTTGGAGCATCGCCAAGAATTGAGAAACAGTCCACAGGCCTAAATAAGGCACAAAAAGAGTTTTTAGATAACTTAATTATTAGTTACAACAAAAAAACTTTGGGGAGTAAGACATATTCTCAAAAACATCGAAGTTACATGTCTGACCCAAGAGTGGTTTCAGGATTTAAACCAGCCACCAAGGAATTGACATATCCTATTGTTATAGAAAAATCTTCCGGAAACCGACTTTGGGATTTAGATGGTAATGAATATATTGATGCTTTAAACGGTTTTGGATCTTGTTTATTTGGGCATCAACCAGATTTTATAAAAGAAGCTTTGCACAAACAAATAGAATCAGGTTTTGAGGTAGGACCTCAACATCCACTTGCTGGAGAAGTTTGTAAGCTCCTTTGCGAATTTACAGGACATGAACGCGCTGCGCTTTGTAATACGGGTTCAGAAGCGGTCTTGGGTTCGGTGCGGATTGCAAGAACTGTAACAGGACGTTCACTTGTTGTCTGCTTTAAAGGTTCTTATCATGGTATAAATGATGAGGCATTAGTGCGTGGTTCAAAAATATTAAAAACTTTCCCAGCCGCAGCTGGAATTTTATCAAACGCAGTACAAAACGTATTAGTTTTAGATTACGGAACTGATGAAAGTTTGAACATAATTAAAGAACGAGCGCATGAACTGGCTGCTGTACTTGTGGAACCAGTACAAAGCCGACGTCCAGATTTTCAGCCAGTTGAGTTTCTAAAAAAAGTGCGTGATGTTACAATAGCATCTGGTACGGTGCTTATTTTTGATGAAGTTATTACCGGCTTCAGAATGCATCCTGGTGGTGCTCAAGCACTTTTTGACATAAAGGCGGATATTGCTACTTATGGCAAAGTAATTGGAGGAGGCATATCAATTGGTGCTATATTGGGATACAAAAAATATATGGATACGCTTGATGGTGGATTTTGGCAGTTCGGCGATGATTCTTCCCCAGAGGTTGGTGTAACCTACTTTGCAGGCACCTTTGTACGCCATCCACTTGCTCTGGCTTCTGCCAAAGCATCGTTGATGCACATGAAAGTTACTGGTGAAACCTTTCAAAACAATCTCAATACCCTTACTAAAAATTTTGTTGATGACCTAACTGAACAAATACAACTGCGTAATTTACCTATAGAAATAAATTATTTTGGTTCGTTATGGAAATTAAAATTCGTGGAAGAGATACCTTATGCTGAATTACTTTTTGTAATGCTGAGGGAAAAGGGTATTCATATTTGGGATGGTTTTCCATGTTTTATGACCTGCGCCTATAATAAAGAAGACGTAAATAAACTAAAACAAGCATTTACTAGCTGTTTAGATGAACTAATTGAGGTTGGAATTTTTAACAACCCAGGCACCAATACAGTTACTGGCAATTTAAGTATTTCAACCGCAAGTTTTAATGAGAAATCCGTTCAATCGTTAAATACACCACCTGCAGAAGGTGCTCGACTTGGTTTAGATGAAACTGGAAATCCTGCATGGTTTATTGAAGACAAGCAAAAAAAAGGATCATTTATTAAAATTGATCTGTAAATAAAGTTGCAGAAAAACTTTAATACGCAAGTTTAAAAAGTTGAATTAAATTTTTATAGAGTGCAAGAACCAATCATTTTCAACCCTTTTGAAGGTAAGGCTATAGAAAAAATCATCCCAATTGTGAGAGCTCAGTCCGAAATTTGGATTGCGTGTGAATTGGGAGGTGAAAATGCCAACAAAGCTTACAACGAATCTGTTTCCCTTATTTTTAATGGTGAATTAAATAAAAATGCATTAGAGGATGCCATTCACAAAATAATATTGCGACATGAAGCCTTGCGATCTACCTTTAGTTCAGACGGTCGTTTTATGACTGTTTTTAAAGAGTTTCCTATACATTTACACTTCAAGGACTTTTCTAATTTAAACAAAACAGACAATGAATTGTCCGTTAAAGATTTTTTGTTTTCAGATGCCAATCATGTTTTTGATCTTCATAAAGGACCATTAGTTAAATTTACCTTGTTAAAACTTTCTAACCATATACACCAGTTAGTAGTTACAGCGCATCATATTATATGTGATGGATGGTCTACAGGTATCATTCTTGAAGAACTCGGTGGTTTCTATTCAGCTTATGTTAGAGGCAAAACACCGCAATTGCCAAAGGCCGAAACCTTCAGCTCTTATGCCGATGCAGAACTTACATTTATTAACAGTGAAGACTACTTAAAAACTGAAAAATTTTGGCTTAAACAATACCAATCATCAGTACCAGAGGTTACAATGCCTACAGATTTTCCAAGACCACCGCTTCGAACATTTAAAAGCAATCGGTTAGATTTTACAATTGATAACAGCTTGGTATCTGATTTGAAAAAAGTTGGTATTCAATCGGGTACTAGTTTTGTAACCACTTTACTGGTTGCATTCGAAACATTTCTCTATTTTCAAACGGGTCAGGATAATTTAGTTATAGGTCTTCCTGCGGCAGGACAGTCCCAAAGCGGTAAAACCCAGTTAGTAGGTCATTGCGTCAACTTGCTCCCGCTAAGAAGTAAAATTTTACCTGAGATGCCATTCAATGCATATTTAAAATCCAGGAAAGATGAAATTTTTGATGCCTTCGAGCATCAACAGTTTAGTTTTGGTCAATTAATTCAAAAATTAGCCATTACCAGAGATCCGTCAAGAATACCATTGGTTCCTATTGTTTTCAATATTGATATGGGAATGGCGCAAGCCGTTTCTTTTGAAGGTTTAAGTTTCAAGTTGAAAAGTAATCCAAGGGCTTTTGAAACCTTTGAGATTTTTTTAAATGCTACAGGTACAGAGGATGAACTCATTTTAGAGTGGTCTTATAATACTTCCCTTTTTAAACCTTCAACAATAGAACTAATGATGAGATCTTTTGAAGAAGTGTTACACACTATCGTAGAAAATCCGAGTATAAAAATAAGTGATATAGTAAAGTTTGATCTTACGGCATACTCACAATTAAACGATACCGTTTCATCTTATCCACAATTACCTCTACACGAATTGTTGGCAAAACAAGCGAAGGCAACACCATTAAACATCGCTTTAAAATATGGAAGAACAGAGATAAACTATGAGAATTTATCAAAACAAACCCATCAATTAGCACATTGTTTAAAGAAAAATGGCATTGGTTTAAATGATTTTGTCGCTGTTTTATTACCGCGTTCCATAGAATTAGTAACTACTTTGGTGGCCATAATGGAGTGTGGTTCGGCTTATCTGCCATTAGACCCAAGTTATCCTAGCAAACGTTTAGAGTTTATGTTAGAAGATTCTGAGGCAAGTTTTATAATTACAACGAAAGTCCTATCAACCAAACTTCAGTCTAAGACGAAAATATTACTGATAGAAGATTTATTTTCAGATTTAAAAAAATTCCCAAGCAAGCCTCTCGATTTAATAGTTGAAAACCATAATTTGGCCTACCTACTCTATACCTCAGGCTCAACTGGTAAACCTAAGGGCGTCCCTATTACACATAAAAATTTGGTGAATTTACTCTTCAGTGTTATAATAAAACCTGGAATAAAGGAATCAGACACTTTAATTTCAATTACCACCATATCTTTTGATATCGCTATGGCCGAGTTGTTTGCTCCACTATTAAAAGGAGCTAAATTGATTTTAACCACCGAAGAAACAGCAAAAGATACACGAATACTATTAGATGTTATCAAGGATGAAGCAATAACGATGATGCAGGCAACACCGGCAACTTGGCAAATGCTTTTAGATTCAGGGTGGGAAGAACACTTACCCCTTAGAGCGTTAAGTACAGGAGAAGCATTGCCTTTAAGTTTAGCAAAAAAAATATTGACAAGGGTAAATGAACTTTGGAATTTATACGGCCCAACAGAAACAACAATTTGGTCTGCTATTACCAAAATTGAAGATACAGATGAACAGATTGCGATCGGTAAGCCGATAGCCAATACCCAATTGTACATCGTAAATGAACAAGGTAATTTGGTAGAACCAGGCAAAATTGGTGAACTCTATATTGCGGGTGATGGTATATCGAAAGGCTATTGGAGAAGACAAGATTTAACGACAGAGAAATTTATAAAAAATAAATTCGGAAATCATTTAAGTACAACACTTTATCGTACTGGTGACTTAGCGAAACTGTTACCATCAGGCAATGTGCAATGTTTAGGACGGATAGACCAACAAGTTAAAATTAGAGGTCATCGTATTGAACTTGGGGAAATTGAGCAGGCTTTGGATGGTTTAGAAGGTGTACAATCATCAGTTGTCATACTTAATAATGATCAATTAGTAGCAAATCTAATAGTATCAGATAAATACCAGAATGTCAATCAAGTAAGTGAGTGGAAAGAAGTTCTAAAAGAACAGCTTCCAATTCATATGATACCGCAACAATTTAATTTTGTAAAAGAATTTCCAACGACATTAAATGGTAAAATTGACAGAAATGCACTTATAAGTCTTTTACCGAATAAAATTAAAAATCATGATTTCACTGAAGCCTCTACCAATTCAGAAAAAATTATTTCGACCATTTGGCAAGAATGTTTAGGATTGGAAAGAATAGATGTTAATAGCGATTTTTTCGAAATTGGTGGTCATTCTCTTGTGGGTGTTAGAGTAATGGCGAAACTTGAAAAAGAAACAGGTAAGAGATTGCCACTGGTGGGTTTACTGAAACATCCCACAATAAAAAAACTGGCTGCTTATATGGATAGTGAGTTTTTTAATTGGGATTCATTGGTTCCTTTAAAACCTAACGGAACCAAACCTCCGCTCTATATAGTTCATGGCGCTAATCATCAAGTTTTGATATTTAATGATTTAGCACAAAGCTTAAGTAATGACCAACCAGTTTATGGTCTACAATCAAGAGGATTAAATGGCGTAACCGAACCCCATGATTCGATACACCAGATGGCTACTGATTATATCACTGAAATTATTGCCTCAAATCCTGAAGGACCCTACGCTTTGGCAGGTTTTTCTTATGGTGGTATTGTTGCTTATGAAATGGCGAGACAGTTAAAAGCACAAGGACGCAAAGTATTAATTCTTGCACAGTTTGACACCTATGTTTTTCCACAATATTATTACAAAAGTCAAATAAAGAAAAATATGGTCTCTGTTGTATATTTCTTGGGTAAAATAGTGTTTGTAATTTTCAATATGTTTAGCAGTAAAAAGAATTTTTTTCGACGGGTTGAATTGATCAAACTGCAAATTTCAGGATTGTTTTTAAGGCTAAAGCACGGGAAGGAAAAACAATTTGAAATGCAATTCAATATTCCGTTAAAAATGCGAACAAATCATGACATAGCTACAGACAACTATACTATAACACCTCAAGATATTGTTATTGATTTATTCAGAGCGAATGAAGAGGTAAATTTAGTACACGACAGCAAATTTCTTGGGTGGTCAAAAATGGCTCGCAAAGGCATTCGCAGGCATATGGTAGTCGGTAATCATGTTGACATGTTTGAAAAACCACATGTGAAAGATTTCGCCAACAAATTACAGCATGTACTAGACAAACATAATTTAGATCAATATGAATGAAGTATTTTGCGGGACCATTGTAGTATCAAGCGAAGTTACTGAAGATGTTTCTGTAAATAAATCTGATCTTAAATTATTCAAGATTAAGCTATCCACTTACAGTCACTTGGTTCTTGAATTTAAAAAGTATTTGAATACAACTGAGCTAGAGCGTGCTCAAAAATATCATTTTGAAAAAGACATTAATCGATTTATAATTTGTAGAACATTCCTTAAATTAATACTCGCACAACAAACGGTTGATAATGTCTCAAATATATATATAAAAACAGACAACAATAATAAGCCGTATATAAGTTCAAAAAAAACTATATTTTTTAACCTGTCTCATGCTGCTGATTATGCCATTATTGCTGTATGCAGTGTTCCAATTGGAATAGATTTGGAATTTCAAAACAAAAAATTTGAGTTCAAAGAAATCTTGAATTCAACTTTCAGTGATTTAGAAATCGAAACTATTTCAAAAGCAAAAGATCAAACAGCTATGTTTTATAAGTTCTGGACACGCAAGGAAGCGATTGTGAAGGCAACGGGGGTAGGTATTAGTGCAGATCTTAAACAAGTTCCGGCTATAGATGGTTATCATTCAATTGAATCAAATATTTTAGCTGGATTTAAGAATTTACAAGTTTTGAGCTTTTATTTGAATGAAGACTATGTTGCGGCCGTGGCATTTAGCAACGAAAACATAAATGTTGATAAACTAGTATTTTACAGTAATCCGAGTTGCTTTGAATAGCTTACGTCTTTGGGCAGCATTAAGAAACCTTAATTTACCTAATTTCTCATTATCATTTTGCACGTATAATAACATAAGTTGATTACAAACAATTTAACGAGGAAAGCTTACAATTTAATTTAGTTGCGTACAAAGACTTTAGGGTAAAATTCGATTTAGGTATTGAAATACATGCCTCATCTTTTAAATATCAACGTAAAAAAGGGTTATTTATCGTGTTTATTTGGCTGACTTTATATTATTGCGTGATATTAGTCTTGCAATTAAGAAAATAGTTAATAGTATTACTTTACAAATGAGATTTTTATCTTTGTTGAATGAGAAACGCTAACCTATTTTTTATGTTCCAAATCTCCGATTAAACATAAAGATTGTGGTAATCTAATTACTAACCAATTTAATCGATGAAACCTAAAATTTGGCTTTCTTCGCCACATATGAGTGGCTCCGAAATAAATTATATTCATCAAGCTTTCGAGAGCAATTGGATTGCCCCGTTAGGCCCAAATGTCGATTTGTTCGAAGAAAAGCTTCAAAATTTTCTTGGAAATCGTCACCAGGTCGGCGTATTAAGTTCTGGTACTGCAGCTATTCACTTGGCACTTATTTTACTTGATGTAAAAAAAGATGATGAAGTGATTTGCCAGTCTAAAACGTTTTCAGCATCGGCTAATCCAATAGTTTACCAAGGTGCAACACCAATCTTTATAGACAGCGAAAAGGAAACCTGGAATTTATGTCCCGAACTTTTGGAGACGGCTATTAAAGATAGACTTAAACAAGGCAAAAGGCCAAAGGCCATAATCGCAGTGCATTTATACGGTATGCCATATAAAATTAACGAAATTCATAACATTGCAAAAACCTATGAAATACCTGTTATAGAAGACAGTGCTGAAGCACTCGGCAGTAGCTATAATAACCAAAAATGTGGTACTTTTGGAGACATTGGTGTTTTATCCTTCAATGGCAATAAAATAATAACTACCTCTGGGGGTGGTGCATTAGTAACCTTGAGCAAAAGCATAAAAGAAAAGGCTGTATTTTTAGCTACTCAAGCAAGAGATAAAGATATAGCCTACTTGCATTCTCATATTGGTTACAATTATAGAATGTCCAATGTATTAGCTGGAATTGGTGTTGGCCAGATGGAAGTATTGGAAAAACGCGTTGCTAGCCGCAGGCTAAATTTTAAGCTTTATAAATACCATTTAAGCGATATCAATGATTTGTTTTTTTTACCGGAACCAAAAAATAGTTTCTCAAACAGGTGGCTAAGTTGTATTTTAACAAAATCAAAACAACAAAAAGAGGATATTATTAACTTATTGGAGAAAGAAAATATCGAGTCTAGGCCGCTTTGGAAACCGATGCATCAACAGCCTGTTTTTAAGCATCATCCCCGTTATTTAAACGGTGTTTCTGACAGTCTTTTTGAGAGGGGTATTTGTTTACCAAGTGGTTCGAATTTAAATCAAGAACAAATCGAGCGTGTAGTTATGGTTATAAAGAAATACTACAGATTATGATTAAGAATCTATTAAATAAAATATTTCGGAAATACGCCTCTAAATGGTTGGTGATGACTGTTGATTTAATAATTGTTATTACGAGTTTTTTTGTGGCATATTTAATAAGATTCAATTTTAAATTAGAGTTTGACTTATCCATAATAATCAAACAAATTCCATATTTAATTGTTGTTGCATTTTTAAGCTTTTTAGCTGTTGGTTCTCACAAAGGTGTGGTTAGGTATACTGGGTTTCGAGACGTCGTCAATATCATTATAGGTGCTAATATTCTAGCCACTGTTTTAATTTTATTAACCTTTATAGTTCGTAAATATGATGAAAACAGTCTCTTCAACATCCCAGGCTCTATAGTTTACATACATCTATTATTAAATATTCTTAATTTAATTGGTTTTAAGTTTTTTATAAAATCCATATATAACCAAGTTATTAGTAGCTCAGTTGATTTTAAAAATGCATTAATTTATGGTGCTGGGGATTCAGGTATGATCACTTACCAAGCATTAACAAACGACTCTCACAGTAATACAATTATTTGTGGATTTATAGATGACAATGAAAAGAAAGTCGGTAAAAAAATTGACTTATTAAACGTTTATAGCGCTAAAAGAATTTCAGAAGAATTTATTAAAAACAATAATATTCACGAAATTATAATTTCCATTCAAGATATTTCGCCAGTTAGGCTTCTAGAAATTTCAAGTTCTTTTTTTAAAAAAGGTATTAAAGTTAAAATTGTTCCCCCGGTAAAAAGTTGGATTGATGGAGATTTAAGCGTTGGACAAATTAAAGATGTGAATATAGAAGACCTTCTTGGTCGAGAGCCTATTTCAATTGTTAACAATACCGTTTCAGAAGAATACACGAATCAAATCATTTTTATTACTGGGGCTGCGGGCTCTATTGGTAGTGAAATTGCTCGAAAAATATCGCAGTTCAATTATAGACATCTCATTCTTATTGACAATTCAGAATCGGATCTTTATAATTTAGAGCAAGAACTTAAAAACAAGGGACTTGCTAATTACACACCAATTATTGCTGATATTAGAGATTATAAAAGATTTGAGCAATTATTTAACGAATTTAAACCAAAAATTGTATTTCACGCGGCTGCATATAAACACGTTCCTTTAATGGAAAGCAACCCATATGAAGCAGTTAACGTTAATGTTATTGGCACTAGAAATCTTGCGACATTAGCGGTTAAGTATGGTATTCAAAAATTTATTCTTATTTCAACGGATAAGGCTGTTAATCCAACCAATGTAATGGGTGCCACCAAGCGTGTTGCAGAGCTAATTATAAATAGTCTTCCGCAAAAAGGACAAACTAAATTTATTACCACTCGATTTGGAAACGTTCTGGGTTCAAACGGTTCAGTTATTCCATTATTTAAAAGGCAAATTGAACTTGGTGGCCCTGTTACCGTAACGCATCCAGACATAACACGTTATTTTATGACCATTGCTGAAGCCTGTAGTTTGGTACTTGAAGCAGGTGCTATGGGAAATGGTGGAGAAATATTTGTTTTCGATATGGGTAAATCGATTAAAATTTATGATTTGGCACTTAATATGATTATTCTCTCTGGTTTGCGTTATCCTGATGATATCAATATTGAAATAACTGGATTGAGACCGGGTGAAAAAATATTTGAAGAATTACTTGCTAACGGCGAAAATACCACGCCTACTTATCATGAAAAAATCATGATAGCTAAATCGAAACAAATGGATTCGGCAGATATTCTTAACAAATTAAATTTGTTGCTAAATATTAAATCAAATATGAAAAATATTGAAATAGTATCTTTATTAAAAATTCTTATCCCCGAATACAAATCAAATAACTCGTTTTACGAAGTTTTAGATAATTAATCTCATAAATTACTATAACATGAAAACCAATCTACAAATCAATCACATTATTTTATACCTGCTTTTAGTTGTTTTTATACTATTAAACTCTTGTGCATCAAGGCAAGACCTTATTTACTTTCAAGATGAACCATTAACGGAGGTCAATTCAATTCAGTCTAACTTTCAGTTGAAATACAAAGCTGATGATCTAATCACTGTAGATGTAACAGCTTTAGATTTTGAAGCCGCAATGCCTTTTAACCTGCCTCTAGTTGCCAACAACAGCAATAACCTTCTAAGTGGTCAAGGTAATTTAAGACTGCAAGCTTACCTAATTGATGCTGAAGGAAATATTGAATTTCCAGTTTTAGGTACGATAAAAATGTCTGGGCTAACACGAGCAGAGGCAACCGACATGTTGAAAAAAAAATTAGCTGAATATATAAAAGATCCAATCGTCAATATTAGATTGGCTAATTTCACCATAACCATTCTTGGTGAAGTAAATCGTCCTGGAACTTTCACTTTACAAGATGAACGCATTTCTTTACCAGAAGCTCTCGGTCTTGCAGGTGACCTTACCATTTTTGGAAAAAGAAATAATGTGCTCTTAATTAGAGAGATCGATGGTGTGAAAAGTTTTGCTAAAATAGATCTTACCTCAGTAAATGTAGTTAACTCGCCTCTGTTTTATTTAACCCAAAATGATATTATTGTTGTAGAACCTAATAGGGCTAGAATTAAATCTTCAGCATTTAATCCTAATACAGGTATCTGGGTTGGTATTTTGGGTACAATAACAACATTAGTCGCAATTATTATCACCAATCAATAAAAACAAAAAAATGCAATCGACTCAAACAGATAGCAACAAAGAGACTCTAGTAAACATTTTTGAATTGTATATTTCTAAATGGAAATTCATAGCCTTGTTCTTGGTTTTATTTATCGCTTTGGCCTACATACAAATACGATATAGTACAGTTGAATATCAAGCCAATGCAACTATTAAAATAAAAGAAGACGATAAAAATAACAAGTTGCCAGAATTATCTTCACTTCAAAATTATGGAATGTTTTCAAATTCATTTTCTAAAGTTGCCGATGAGGTAGAAATTATCAAATC
>NZ_DAISXK010000049.1:0-20528 GCF_036825875.1 Paucihalobacter sp.
ACCCAATATTCAACAGCACCTTTACCTTTACCCATACGTACTTCTAATGGTTTTTTGGTGATTGGCTTGTCTGGGAATATTTTAATCCACAATTGACCTTCTCTTTTCATATAACGTGTAGCGGCAATACGTGCGGCTTCAATCTGACGGGAGGTTAAAAAACTCTCATCTAAAGATTTAATTCCAAACATTCCATTAGAGAGTAAATGACCTCTTCCGGCATTGCCTTTCATACGTCCTTTTTGGACTTTACGAAATTTTGTTCTTTTCGGTTGTAACATTTTCCTTTACTTTTAATTACTTTCTACGACGTGGTTTTGCACTACCTGCACTAGCGGGTTTTCCGCCTTGTTTCTTAGATAGTCCTACTAAAGGAGAAAGTTCTCTCTTTCCGTATACTTCACCTTTCATGATCCATACTTTGATCCCTAATCTACCGTAAGTAGTGTGGGCTTCAACTAAAGCATAATCAATATCGGCTCTAAATGTTGACAAAGGAATACGTCCTTCTTTATAGTGTTCTGAACGTGCCATTTCTGCACCATTCAAACGACCACTAATTTGAATTTTAATTCCTTCCGCATTCATTCTCATGGTAGCTGCAATTGCCATCTTGATTGCGCGTCTGTATGAAATACGACTTTCAATTTGACGTGCAACGCTTGAAGCTACTAAGAATGCATCAAGTTCAGGTCTTTTGATTTCAAAAATATTTAACTGAACTTCTTTGTTAGTAATTTTCTTAAGCTCTTCTTTTAACTTGTCTACCTCTTGACCACCTTTCCCGATAATAATACCAGGTCTTGCTGTAGTGATAGTAACGGTTACAAGTTTAAGTGTACGCTCAATAATTACTCTAGACACACTAGCTTTAGATAAACGTGCGTGAACGTATTTTCTAATCTTATCGTCTTCAGCGAGTTTATCACCGTAGTCATTTCCACCGTACCAGTTAGATTCCCATCCTCTGATAATACCTAAACGATTTCCGATTGGATTTGTCTTTTGTCCCATACTTCTATCTTAGCTTTGTATTTTGTTTAATGCGTCTACAATCACGGTAACGTGGTTGGATCTTTTTCTAATTCTGTGAGCTCTTCCTTGTGGTGCTGGACGTAATCGTTTCAACATGGTTCCACAATCAACTCTTATTTCTTTCACAAATAAATCAGCGCTTTCAACGTCGGCATCTTCATTTTTTGCTTGCCAATTTGCAATGGCCGAAAGTAATAACTTCTCAACACGACGTGAAGCTTCTTTTGAGCTAAACTTGCATATTTGTAAAGCTTTGTCAACTTTCTGACCTCTTACTAAATCCGCAACTAAACGCATTTTTCTTGGTGAGGTTGGGCAGTCATTAAGCTTTGCGATTGCAACAGTCTTTCTTTCCGCTTTTATAGCCTCTGCCATTTCTTTTTTACGAGTTCCCATAGCGCTATTTATTTTTTACCTTTATTTTTTGCACCTGCGTGACCTCTGAAAGAACGCGTTGGTGAAAATTCTCCTAATTTGTGACCTACCATATTTTCTGTTACATATACTGGTACAAATTGGCGTCCGTTGTGAACGGCTATCGTTTGACCAACAAAATCCGGAGAAATCATTGAGGCTCTTGACCAAGTTTTAATAACTGACTTTTTGTTAGAGGCTACATTTTCTGCAACTTTCTTCTCTAATTTATAATGGATATAAGGTCCTTTTTTTAATGAACGTGCCATACTATCTTAATTATTTCTTTCTACGTTCTACAATATACTTACCACTTGCTTTAGTTTTAGAACGCGTTCTATAACCTTTAGCTGGAATACCTTTTCTAGATCTAGGGTGACCACCTGATGACTTACCTTCACCACCACCCATTGGGTGATCGACGGGATTCATTACAACAGGTCTTGTTCTTGGACGTCTTCCCAACCAACGACTTCTACCCGCTTTACCAGATACAATTAATTGGTGATCAGAGTTTGAAACTGCGCCAATGGTAGCCATACAATTAGCTAATATTAAACGCGTTTCCCCAGATGGCAATTTAACTGTTGCGAACTTACCATCTCTTGCCATTAACTGAGCAAAAGCACCAGCGCTACGAGCCATAACAGCTCCTTGACCAGGGTGCAATTCTATACACGAAATTACCGTACCTAATGGTATTTGACTTAGCGGCATTGAGTTTCCTATTTCAGGAGCTACACCGCTTGTGCCAGAAACTAAGGTCTGACCTACTTGCAATCCATTTTGAGCAATGATATATCTCTTTTCGCCATCTTGATAGTTCAACAAAGCGATAAAAGCCGTTCTGTTTGGATCGTACTCGATAGATTTAACCTCAGCTGGTATCCCTGCTTTGTTTCGTTTAAAGTCGATAATACGATACTTCTTTTTATGACCACCACCAATGTAGCGCATGGTCATTCTTCCTTGACTGTTTCTTCCACCAGACCGTTTCTTCGGAGCTAATAAACTTTTCTCCGGCTTATCAGTAGTGATGGCGTCAAATCCATTTACTACTCTAAATCGCTGAGCTGATGTGATTGGTTTTAATTTTCTTACTGACATTTTTGTCTAATTACATATTAGCGTATAAATCAATGGTCTCACCTTCCGCCAGTTGTACAATTGCCTTTTTAACAGCATTTGTTTTACCATGTTGAACTCCTGTTTTTGTAAAACGAGTTCTTCTATCTGGACGGACATTAATCGTACGAACTTTATCAACAGAAACACCATAAGCAGCTTCCACCGCATTTTTAATTTCTATCCTGTTCGCCTTATTATTTACTTGAAAGCTGTAGCAGTTTCTCAACTCGCTATCTTTGGTAGCTTTTTCAGTAATTATAGGTTTTATTAAGATGTTCATGGTTGTCCTATTTACTTAAATTCAATTCAATTCCTTCTAAAGCACTTTCTAAAAGCACTAACTTATTCGCGTTCATTATCTTGTATGTACTTAATTCTGAACTAATTATAACCTCTGAGCCCTTTAAATTGCGTGACGACAAATATACATTATTATTTAACGCTCCCAACACAAATAGAGATTTTTTGTCTTCAATCTCTAAAGCTTTTAAAACATTGGTAAAATTACTTGTTTTTGGAGCGTCAAAATTGAAGTCTTCTATCACTACAATTGAGTTTTCATTTGCCTTAATACTTAACGCTGATTTACGAGCTAACCTCTTTAAACCTTTGTTTAATTTGAAGCTGTAGTTTCTCGGTCTTGGACCGAACATTCGACCACCACCTTTAAAAATACCAGACTTTATACTTCCAGCACGAGCTGTACCAGTACCTTTTTGCTTTTTAATTTTGCGCGTACTTCCAGAAATTTCATTTCTTTCTTTAGACTTGTGCGTACCTTGACGTTGATTAGCCAAATACTGTTTTACATCTAAATATACTGCGTGATTGTTAGGCTCAATAGCGAACACATCTTGAGAAAGCTCTGCTTTTCTACCCGTGTCTTTTCCGTTTATATCTAAAACTGCTACTTTCATTACTTCTCGATAATTACATAAGAATTTTTGTGACCTGGAATACATCCTTTAACAACTAAAAGGTTTTTCTCTGGAACCACTTTGTAAACTCTTAAATTTTCAACTTTCACTTTCTCTCCGCCCATTCTTCCGGCCATTTTCATTCCTTTAAATACTCTTGCAGGATATGAAGCCGCACCAATAGAACCTGGTGCTCTTAATCTGTTATGCTGACCATGCGTAGCTTGACCAACACCACCAAAACCGTGACGTTTTACAACACCTTGGAATCCTTTTCCTTTAGAAATGCCAGCAATATCAACAAATTCTCCTTCAATAAAGTGTTCTACCGTGATGGCATCACCCAATTTGTAACTTTCTTCAAATCCTTGGAATTCGGCGACTTTAGTTTTTACAGAAGTACCAGCTTTCTTGGCGTGACCAATTTCAGCTTTTATAGTACTTTTCTCTGCCTTGTCATCGAAACCAAGTTGAAGAGCTTTGTACCCGTCAACCTCTTCGGTTCTGACTTGGGTAACGATACATGGTCCAGCCTGTATAACGGTACATGGAATGTTTTTTCCATTCTCGTCATAAATACTGGTCATACCGATTTTTTTTCCTATTAACCCAGACATATTTATTTGTTTTTGTTATTGACAATTCGCAACTTGCCTTTTTTGATTTTCTATATTGACAATTCGCGACTTGTCATTTCTACTCTTTTGACAAGTCAAGACTTGTCTCTAAAAATTCAGGGTCAAAATACCTTTCAACCCTGAATTGTATTTTTACCGTTTTTCCTTCGCACGAAGCTCAGGACATGTTCATACCCACTAAAGCGGATATTTCTTGATTATACCTTAATCTCTACTTCAACACCACTTGGCAACTCAAGCTTCATCAAAGCATCAATCGTTTTTGATGAAGAACTGTAGATATCCAATAATCTCTTGTAAGAACTTAATTGGAATTGCTCTCTACTTTTCTTGTTTACGTGTGGAGAACGTAGCACTGTAAATATTTTTTTGTGAGTTGGTAACGGAATTGGACCTGTTACCACAGCACCAGTACTTTTTACAGTTTTAACGATTTTCTCAGCAGATTTATCTACTAAGTTGTGATCGTATGATTTTAATTTTATTCTTATTTTCTGACTCATGTTTTCTTAGTTTATGCTTCTACACCTTTTGCTGCCTTAATTACTTCTTCAGATATGTTTGAAGGTGTTTCGGCATAATGTGAAAATTCCATAGTAGAAGTTGCTCTACCAGATGATAACGTACGTAGCGAAGTTACATAACCGAACATTTCTGATAACGGCACAGTTGCTTTTACTACTTTAGAACCTGCTCTATCGCCCATGTCATTTACTTGACCACGACGACGGTTAAGGTCTCCAACAATATCTCCCATGTTTTCTTCAGGAGTTAACACTTCTAATTTCATGATAGGCTCCATAATAACCGCTTTTGCAGCTTTTGCAGCAGCTTTGAATCCCAATTTAGCGGCTAATTCAAAAGACAGCTGATCAGAATCCACATCGTGATAAGAACCGTCAGTAACCACTACTTTCATAGCGTCAACTTCGTAACCTGCTAACGGACCATTGACCATGGCTTGTTTGAATCCTTTTTCGATTGAAGGGATAAATTCTTTTGGAATGTTACCACCTTTAATTTCAGAAACAAACTCTAATCCAACTTTCCCTTCCTCGGCTGGTTCTAAACTGAATACGATATCTGCAAACTTACCACGACCACCAGATTGTTTTTTGTAAACTTCTCTGTGTTGTGCTTTTCTTGTAATTGCTTCTTTGTATTCAACTTGTGGCTGACCTTGGTTTACTTCAACTTTAAACTCACGTCTTAATCTATCAACAATGATATCAAGGTGCAACTCACCCATACCAGAAATGATAGTTTGACCTGATGCTTCATCTGTTCTTACAGTAAATGTAGGATCTTCTTCAGCCAATTTAGAAAGCGCCATACCCAACTTGTCTACGTCGGCTTTGGTTTTTGGTTCCACAGCGATACCAATTACTGGATCTGGGAAGTTCATACTTTCTAAAACAATTGGATGCTTTTCATCAGATAAGGTATCACCTGTTTTGATGGATTTAAATCCTACAGCCGCTCCAATATCTCCTGCTTCAATAAAATCAATCGCATTTTGTTTGTTAGCGTGCATTTGGTAAATACGAGATATACGCTCTTTGTTTCCTGAACGATTGTTCAATACATAAGAACCTGCATCTAAACGACCAGAATACGCTCTAAAAAATGCTAAACGTCCTACAAAAGGATCGGTTGCAATTTTAAATGCTAAGGCTGCGAAAGGCTCAGTAACAGAAGGCTTTCTTCTTTCTTCTTTTTCTGTATCTGGATTGATACCAATAATCGCCTCTTTATCCATAGGAGAAGGCAAGTAACGGCATACAGCATCTAAAAGAAACTGTACTCCTTTGTTTTTAAATGAAGAACCACATATCATAGGAATGATAGACATATCCATAACCGCTGCTCTTAAGGCTGCATGCACTTCGTCTTCGGTGATAGAATCTTCATCTTCCATGAATTTCTCAAGAAGATTTTCGTCGTAACTCGCAACTTCTTCAATTAGAAGCGCTCTGTATTTTTTAGTCTCTTCTTTTAATTCTTCAGGAATTTCAATAACATCAAAAGTCGCTCCCTGAGTTTCATCGTGCCATACAATAGCGCGGTTTTTTACCAAATCTACGATACCTTTAAAATCAACTTCATCACCAATTGGTAATACAATAGGTACAGCGTTAGACCCAAGCATTTCTTTTACTTGAGTACAAACCATCATAAAGTTAGAGCCTTGACGGTCCATTTTATTTACGAAACCAATACGTGGCACCTTATAATTATCGGCTAATCTCCAGTTAGTTTCAGATTGTGGCTCAACACCATCAACTGCACTAAATAAGAAAACCAAACCATCAAGAACACGTAGTGACCTATTTACCTCAACAGTAAAATCAACGTGACCTGGAGTATCAATTATATTAAAGTGATAATCTTTGGCATCTTCGGTAGGTTGTGCATTTTCTTTTGGAAATACCCAAGTACAGGTAGTTGCAGCAGAAGTAATGGTAATACCTCTTTCTTGCTCTTGCTCCATCCAGTCCATTGTTGCAGCACCATCGTGTACTTCACCAATTTTATGAGAAACACCTGTATAATAAAGAATACGCTCTGTTGTGGTTGTTTTACCAGCATCAATATGCGCAGCAATACCAATATTTCTTGTATATTTTAAATCTCTTGCCATTTTATCTTAAAATCTAAAGTGTGAGAACGCTTTGTTTGCCTCTGCCATCTTGTGTGTATCTACTCTTTTCTTAACAGCAGCACCTTCTTCTTTAGCGGCAGCTAAAATTTCAGAGGCTAGTCTTAGCGCCATAGATTTTTCGTTTCTTTTACGTGAATAGCTAATTAACCATTTCATTGCAGTTGAAACTTTACGATCTGGGCGAATTTGCATCGGAATTTGAAATGTAGCGCCTCCAACTCTTCGACTGCGTACTTCTACGTGAGGCATTACATTTGATAATGCATCTTTCCAAATTTCTAGGGAGGTTTTTTCTTCGTCAGTTTTCTTTTGTTCTACAATATCAATCGCATCGTAGAATACTTTAAACGCCACAGACTTCTTTCCATCCCACATCATCATGTTAACGAATCGCGTTACTAGCTGATCGTTAAATCTCGGATCTGGTAAAAGAGGTCTTTTTTTCGCTTGTCTTTTTCTCATGTCTTCTTCTTAAAGTTTAATTACTTCTTAGGGCGTTTAGCACCATATTTAGATCTACGTTGCGTTCTGCCTGCTACACCTGCGGTGTCTAAAGCGCCACGAACAATGTGGTATCTAACTCCTGGTAAATCTTTAACCCTTCCACCTCTAACCAATACTATCGAGTGCTCTTGTAGATTATGTCCTTCTCCTGGAATGTAGGCGTTAACTTCGTTGCCATTTGTTAACCTTACCCTTGCAACTTTACGCATTGCAGAGTTAGGTTTTTTAGGCGTTGTAGTGTAAACACGCGTACAAACTCCACGACGTTGTGGACACGAATCTAAAGCAGCCGATTTACTCTTCTTGGTTATTTTGGCTCTTCCTTTTCGTACTAATTGTGAAATTGTTGGCATATATTTTTACTATATAATTTTTTAACCCTCGCTTTTGAGGGCTGCAAAGGTAGAAATTAAAATGAATAATTCAAACACTAATTAATTAAATTTTAGAAGTACTACCGTAAATTTTACCTAGGCCATAACTTTAAATAATTTTTTACGTTAGATTTGAACCTTTATCAACCTTATATGGTGTCGAAAAAATATAGCTACCTCATTTTTATTTTTTTTTATAGCGCTTTCACGTCTATACAAGCACAGTCCTTAACATTGCGCATTATAGGAATGGATAGCATAGAAACCAAAGTGGTTGATTCTTTGCGATATTCTAGAAAACATCCTGATTTTAACACTATAAATAACGAAGTTGACAAGCAATTAAAATTACTTTATAAATTAGGATATATAGAAGCTTATCTCAAAGAGATAAACCAAAGCTCCGATTCAACATTTCTTGCCCAAATAAACCTTAAAAATAAATTTAGTAAAGTTAGACTCTACAATATTCATCTTGTAAATTTACAGTTGCTTCGACCGTTAATCATTAACAAAAGCGACGATTATTTTGAGGTTGCTATTTCTAATTTAGAAACTGTGTTGCAACTTGTCAATCAAGACATCACCGCTTCTGGTCAACCTTTTGCAGTTGTTCAACTTCAAAATTTGATTCCTTTGGATAATAACATTATAACCGCCTATCTCGATATTGAACAAAATGCCAAAAGAACTTTAGATTCTATTATTATTAAGGGATATGAAAAATTTCCTAAATCTTTTTTAAAACATCAACTTAAACTGAACAAAAATTCGGTTTTTAACTTAGAGCGCATCAAAAAGCAGACTGCTAATCTTCAGAACATAAATTTTGCAAACCAAATAAAAGAACCTGAGGTATTATTCACAAAAGACTCTACAATCTTATATGTCTACATTGAAAAATCTAAAGTGAATAATTTTGATGGTTTTCTAGGTTTTGGGACCAACGAAGACACCAATAAAATTGAATTTGACGGTTATTTAAATTTAAATTTAATCAATAATCTAAATTATGGCGAAACGCTTAAACTACTATATAAGAGCGACGAAAATGAACAACGCACCTTTGATGTAGTAGTTAGAATGCCTTATTTGTTTAAATCGCCAATTGGTATTACTGGCAACTTAAATATTTTTAGACGAGATTCAACCTTTTTAAGCACCACACAAACCTTAAAATTAGACTATCAAATAGATGTGAAAAATAGATTTAGCGCCGGAATTAGCAGTTTGAGGTCCGATAATCTTTTAAGCAATACTTCACTCTTTTTCGAAGATTTTAAGTCTAATTTTTACATTGCTGAATATCAGCATACCGCACCACAATTTTATGATTTTTTATTTCCTGTAAATTTTTATGTTGATATTTCCGCCGGTATTGGTAAAAGAACGGTTTCAAATTCCGATTTAAATCAATCGTTTCTCAGATTAAATACTTTTAAGATTTTTAACTTGAATGAACGGAATAGCATATACGTTCGGCTTGATGGCGCCACCCTTATTTCGGACAATTACTTTGAAAACGAACTGTTCAGATTTGGAGGTATTAATTCTATTAGAGGTTTTGAAGAAAATAGCTTACTAGCCAATTTATACAGCGTTTTGAATACTGAATATAGGTACAGATTATCCAATGCCTTGTATGTTCATACAGTTTTAGATGCGGCTTATAGCGAAAACAACATCTCCAATTCAAAAGATAAATTGTTCGGATTTGGCTTTGGTTTCGGACTTTTAACCAATGCAGGCTTATTCAAATTTAACTACTCTAGTGCCAAAACTGAAAACCAGCAATTTAGACTTTCGGACTCGAAAATTCATATTAGCTTAACTTCGCAGTTTTAAGCTTTTTTCTAAATTTGGGATTTATAATTTTGTTCAATATCCTATAATCACTAGGTTTGTAATTATTGTAAGCGATAAATTATAATTAAAAAAGAAATTTATTCTTTTCGGCTATGAATAAAAAATTACCTTTTCTATTTTTACTGTTAATAATCCAACCTCTACTCAATGCCCAAAACACTTTTGGTACAATTAGCATTGACAGTGCGGTGATGGAAGGATATACACTTATATCTGTACATCAAAAAAGTTATTTAATCAATAATTGCGGTGAGGTAATAAATGAGTGGACAAGTAACTATTTGCCAGGCAACGCTGTTTATTTACTGGAAGACGGCAGCATTTTAAGAACAGGCCGCACAAATAGTTCAACAATTTCCTTCGGTGGCCGTGGCGGCGTAATTGAAAAATACAATTGGAACGGCAATCTCACGTGGCAGTTTTTTTACGACACACCACAATATAGACAACACCATGATATTTATCCCATGCCAAATGGCAATGTTTTAATTTTAGCTGCAACGGTTATGAGTAATGCCGAGGCTATTCTAGCAGGCAGAAACCCAGCAAATTTATCTCAAGATGTTTTGTTTAATGAACAGATTATTGAAGTAGAACCGATTGGAGCAAGTAACGGCAATATAGTATGGGAATGGAATATAAAGGATCATCTAGTTCAAGATTTTGATAATACGAAAGATAATTTTGGAACCGTAGATCAAAATCCAAATAAGCTTGATATCAATTTTCTAAACGGCACTAACACAAATGCCAATTGGCTACATGTCAATTCTATACAATACGATGACGTGTTAGACCAAATCGTAATTAGTAGTAGAAACCTAAGTGAAATTTGGATTATCGATCATTCCACAACAACAGCGGAGGCTGCTTCAAATTCAGGTGGCACCTATGGTAAAGGTGGTGATTTGCTTTATCGATGGGGAAACCCTCAGGCTTACCGTCAAGGCACTGAATCTGACAGGGTTTTGTATGGTCAACATACCCCACAAAGGATTACACAAGGATTAAACAATCAAGGAAAAATAATTTTATTTAACAATGGCAACGGACGAACACCATTGTTTTCGGAGGTTATGATTATAAATACACCATTTGATAGTCCAGGATTTTACAGCCAACCGAATAATAATGCTTTTGGGCCAACTGTTCCAGATTATATTTACGTAGACACCGAAGAAATAACCAATTTTTATTCACCCATATTAAGCAATGCGCAAGTATTGCCAAATGGAAATACCTTAATTTGCGCTGGTGGTAAAGGCATAATTTTTGAAATTGATTCTGATGAAACTATTGTATGGAAATATATAGTTCCAGTAAATAACGAAACTGGAGATATTGCTGAACAAGGACAATCAACGCTTGCTTTTCAAAATCAAACTTTTAGAGCTACAAAATACGCTCCCGATTTTCCTGGGTTCATAGGAAAGGATTTAACACCTGGAGACCCAATTGAACAAAATCCAAATCTTACACCATGCAACAACTTAAGTATAAATGATAATGATATTGAATCAGTGTCAATTTTTCCAAATCCGGCAATTAACATTATCAACATTAAATCAAATAGTCCAATCGATAAGTTTGTCATTTACGATATTTTGGGTAATCAAGTAATGCGTTCTAATGGGGTCGAAACAGTCAATGTAAAAGACTTAAACAGCGGTTTATATTTTATTAAATTAGTGTTGAACAATAAAAGTACCACGCTAAAGTTTATAAAATCCTAAATCAAAAACTTCAAAACTCGATTGAAATTTCAACAAAGAATTACGCTACTTTTGCAACATGGAACAAGATTATAATATATTTGGTATTCGCGCTGTGATAGAAGCTATCAATGCTGGAAAAAGCGTTGACAAAGTATTTGTGCAAAAAGGACTTCGTGGCGATTTAATTCAGGAATTAGAGCAATTACTACGAAAGGAAAGTATTGGCACTTCTTACGTTCCGGTTGAAAAACTAAATCGCTTAACTAAAAAAAATCACCAAGGGGTTGTGGCCCAAATTGCACCAATTGCATTTCACAATTTAGATGACCTGGTTTTAAACGTTGTTGAATCTGGCATTGTTCCGTTATTTCTTATTTTAGACCAAATTAGTGATGTTCGAAATTTTGGCGCTATTATTAGAACTGCCGAATGTACAGGCGTTTCTGGTATCATCGTTCAGAAAAAAGGCGGTGCACCACTTAATGCCGATGCCGTAAAAACAAGTGCCGGCGCAATTTTTAATATTCCTATTTGTAAGGTAGATCATATTAAAGACGCCATTTTCCATATGCAAGCTTCGGGCATAAAAGTAGTTGCTGCGACGGAAAAAACAGATAACTTACTTTACGATGTTTCATTTACCGAACCTTGCGCAATCGTAATGGGCTCCGAAGGTGATGGTATCAATCCTTCAGTATTAAAAATTGTTGATGACAAAGCTAAATTACCAATTTTAGGTTCTATTGATTCACTAAATGTGAGCGTTGCCTGCGGCGCTTTTTTATATGAAGTTGTAAGACAGCGTCGCTAGTCCTTTTTACTTTCTTTAAAAATGTAGGTGATTTTTGGAGATGAATTTTCCAATTTTTCTTGGGTATCCATTTCGTCTTCTTTTTTAAATTCAATGAAATTGCCATTCTCATCAAAATGCTTCATGAATTCATCATCTTCTTCATTGTAATCGGGTTGCTCCCATTTATATTTTTCGGGTTTTGCAATTTGTTTTCTGAAAAATAAAGCAAATAAAAAGCCTGTTATCAATCCGCCCAAATGTCCTTCCCACGACATATTATCTTTAACAGGGAATACATACCAAATCATGCTGCCATACAAGAAAATAACTAGTAACGATAAAGCAATTAATCGGTAATGTTTCGCAAATACACCTTTAAAAAAGATAAAACTCACCAATACATATATCAGTCCACTGGCACCGATATGATTTGCAGGACGGCCAATTACCCAGGTTATCAGTCCTGAAAGTAAAATACCAAATAGAATAACCTTCCAACTTATTTTACGGTAGAAGTAAAACAAAGCAACTGATAACACAAAAAGTGGAATGGTATTGTGGTATAAATGGGTTACATCGGCATGTATAAATGGACTAAAAACAATACCTCTTAATCCTTCTAAGGTTCGCGGATATATACCGAAGCTTTTAATTCCATAATGCACCCGCACCTGAAACCAAAACACTATCCAAATGATTAACACGAATAGTATTGGATAAGCAATTACACCTGTGGAAAATCTGAATTCTTGTTGCTGCACGTCCAGTTAATTTTTTTTCTTTGGTTCAAAAACCAATCCATCTTTGAAAGATATGACATACCTTTAATTTTATTGACAAAAAGTCTGCATGATGAATTTTTAATCGTTTATCTGAAATGGTAATTCCCAAACATTAAAGTCCGTTGAATATTTGTAAATTTAGCCTATGAATACACCATTAGCAGAACGCCTCCGACCACAAACTTTGTCAGACTATCTTAGTCAAAAACATTTGGTTGGAAACAATGGTGTTCTAACTAGGCAAATAGAATCTGGCATTTTGCCATCACTCATTTTTTGGGGTCCGCCAGGGATAGGAAAAACTACGCTGGCAAATATAATTGCTAACACTACCAACCGACCTTTTTATAAACTAAGTGCGATTAATTCTGGCGTTAAAGACATCAGGGAGGTAATTGATAAGGCAAAGCAACAAGGTGGATTGTTCACGGTTAAAAATCCTATTTTATTCATCGATGAAATTCACCGATTTAGTAAATCCCAACAAGATTCTTTATTAGAAGCGGTTGAAAAAGGCTGGGTGACGCTTATTGGTGCTACAACTGAAAATCCGAGTTTTGAGGTTATTCCAGCATTGCTTTCACGCTGCCAAGTTTATGTCTTGAATGCCTTTAGTAAAGAAGATTTAGAAGCATTATTGAAACGGGCGATGACTGAAGATTCTGAATTATCTTCAAAACAAATCGAACTCAAGGAAACTGAAGCCCTTATAAGGTTTTCAGGTGGTGATGCAAGGAGATTACTAAATATTTTTGAATTAATTGTTGGTTCGTTTCCTCAAGGTGAACCTGTCATAATTACAAACGAACTAGTTCAAAAACAAATAACCACCAATACAGCCAGATATGATAAAACAGGAGAACAACATTACGATATTATTTCAGCTTTTATAAAATCTATAAGAGGCAGTGATCCGAATGCAGCTGTTTACTATTTGGCACGCATGATTGAAGGTGGCGAAGACGTTAAATTCATTGCACGCAGATTGCTTATTTTGGCCAGTGAAGATATCGGGAACGCCAATCCAACAGCCTTAGTTGTTGCCAATAATACCTTTCAAGCAGTTTCTGTAGTTGGAAATCCAGAATCCAGAATTATACTTAGCCAATGTGTTACCTATTTGGCATGTTCACCAAAGAGTAACGCTGCTTATTTGGCCATCAACAAAGCGCAACAAATTGTAAAAGAAACAGGCGACCTAAGCGTACCTTTGAGCTTGCGAAATGCGCCAACCAAACTAATGAAAAATCTCGATTATGGTCAAAACTACAAGTATTCGCACGATTATGAAGGGAACTTTGCCTATCAAGAATTTTTACCTTCAGAATTGAGTAAAACCAGAATTTACGAACCTGGCGACAACCAACGTGAGCAAGCCCAGAGAGCTTATTTAAAATCTAAATGGAAAGACAAATACGGTTATTAATTCTAATCGTAGAACTTAAGGTTTAAAACTTTCTTAAGTGTTTTTCCTTCTGAAATCTCAGAATAATACCAAAATCCATTATCCAAATATACAATGGCATTTTTATCTTTTACTGTAAAAGTGTTTTCTTTGGCAGTTCTCAATAAAATCATGATAAGCTTAGGCTCGTTATCAATAATTCTATAGCCATCGGCTGTTGTTTGAGCGTAATACGTGGTTTCTTCAATTATTTCGGGAGAAATGGCTTTTTCTTCGGTTTTAATTTCAGATACTTTTCCAATTTCAGTTGACTTCTTTACTATTTCAGATGCAGAAACATCTTGATTATCTCCTTTCGGCTTTTCGTTAACAACGATTTGGGCATTCGCATTCTCTGATATAGGCTGGTATTTATAATTGATAAATTCAAAACTCTCAAAAGCATTTCTAATGGCATAATTGTAAGCTTTTTCAAACATTTTTTCTTTCGTAGAACCAATTTCAGACTCATGCACAAGCTGTCCGTAGCAATCTTTCAACAAAATTTTAACTTCAGTTTTGAACAATTTCCCCGGTAGTTTTTCGGCATCTGCATATAAAGCTAAACACCGGTTATCAAATAAATCTTCTGGCAAACTATCGGTTATCATAAAGGCAGTAAAACCATACTTATTAAATAAAAATTTAGTTAAAGAATTAAGTTGATAGCGATCCTTACCTTCAACAAAATCGTATGAATCTGGTACTATTACATATTTATAATTATTGATGGATTTTTGACCGAACACTAATGAAGTTAAACTCACTAATACAAATAGAATGAAAGTATTTAAGTAATTTTTCATGAATTTTTTTCTTGATTTCGAAAATTAAAGATACTGTTTTAATTCTATTAAGGTATCAACCTTTTTAATACCATTTGAAGTTGTTGTTTTGTGATAGTCAAATAATATAACATCCAAACCTACATTTAAAGCACCCAAAATATCAGCTTCGTAATTATCGCCAATCATTATACTATTCGCAGGTTTGGCCTTGGCGCGTTCTAATGCGAAATTAAAAATTATCGGATTTGGTTTTTTTACACCAACCATTTCGGAATTGGTTACAGTTTTAAAAAAATGAATAATATTCGCATTGGTCATTTTTTTGTTTTGTGCTTCTTCAAATCCGTTAGTGATAATATGTAACTGATATTTGCGTTGAAGGTAATCTAAGATGCTCAGTGTGCCTTCGAATAGATGGTTAAAACTGGTCAAATATTTAATATATTCTTCAGATAAGACATGAATTAATTCATCATCAATTTGATAGCATAGTCCATCAAAAGTGTCCTTAAGTCGTCCATAACGCAACGAGAATTTATCAACGCGTTCTTCGCGATATAACTTCCAATAATTCAGATTAATCGGTTCATAAATACTTAAAAAATCACTGAGATTAATTTCTACTTTATAAGTATTAAATACCTTTTGAAAAGTTAATGCCGAATTTTTATCAAAATCCCAAAGTGTGTGGTCTAAATCAAAAAATACATGCTCTATATTATGCATGGTTATTGGTGTTTAAAATAATTTTAAATAGTGATTCAAAACCATCCCAACGCAAATCGTCGCTGAAAGTGTAATTATGGAATACTGATATAAATGTACCATTTACATTTTTTATCGACGTTATTAATTTGTTAAGTGTTTCCGTTTTATCTAAAAGGGATTTGTGTTTCAGCAAAGCATAATCATTACAATGATATCCATAAATTTTTAAGGGTGTTTCTATTTCGTAATCTAAATCGTAAAAATAAAAGGGTGTACAAGTTCCAGCTCTAAAGCCTAAATAATTTACGTAACCCATAGTATAATCTTCCTCAATATCAAGTTCTAACAAATTTCTATAGGCTTGTGGTAAATTAACCTTTGAATAGGAGTTTCTACTAACATTGGTTTTTCTATTGGTTACCATATTGAACTTGTTTTTTTCTTCCTTCATAATTTCTAAATGGTCTATGGATGCAAACGAAAATTTAAGTCCTATTCTACTATAATCTCCGACAGATTTAATAAGACTTCTAAACTCCGATTTATTGATACTTATATTTTTGTCATAGGAAGAAAATTTCCCAATCAGGAATAAAAATAAAAAGCTTATTTCCGTTTGTTTTTGCAATTCCTTTAAAGTGTCGAAGGTGTCATAGTTATCCCTTTTTATCTTAAGCATTACCATTATACGACGAGACAGCTGTTTGAAATTTAATTTGTATACATCATTTAAAACACCACCAATAGTTCTAATCATTCCTTTATTTTTAAATAGATACGCCATGGGTACATCAATTAAAGGGATGACTTTGAAAGTCTGTGATGGAAACTCAAACTCAGGAAAACGCACGTGTAGTATACTTTTAAATTTATATGCCCAAATATCAACTACAGGTTGATTTAGAAAATTGTTCTTAAAGGCCAAGCTTTCGGTTGCAGAATACCTTCCATAATCGTCTTTAACATGTGGCAAATATTCTTCGTATCTGCTGATTAAATAAAAAGACGCTGCAAATATATCATATGGTAAATGACTCCGTTCTGAGGTCACAAAAAAACCAACTGTATCATCCCATTTTTGAACGTTAATCTCTACATCGGAAAAACCAACTTCAAATAACAATTCATTACTTCTGATAAACAATTCATTGCTTAATGGCTGTTTGGTATAGGACAATTTTAATCCGTTATGTGCTATAAACGCTTCAATAGTGGTAGTAAATTCAACTGGAATACCAAGAATTCGCTTCACAATATGCTTAAAAACATAGGTTAATCTGGGCGTGATTTTGTGGGTGTAAACTAATAGCATTGACTATACAAATTAAAGCAACGATTCATCGGCGAAGCTAAAATAGGCCTTTTCGGTAATGATTAGATGATCCAGAACTTTTATATCTAAACTTTCGGATGCTAATTTTAACTTTTTGGTAATTTCTTTGTCGGCATTGCTTGGTTTTAAAGTACCTGACGGATGGTTATGTGCCAATATCAATCCTACAGCACCAACCTCTAAAGCCGTTTTTAAAACAAGTCTAACATCTACCAAAGTGCCAGTTATACCGCCTTTACTTAGTTGACTTTTAAGAATAACTTTATTAGAATTATTTAGGTAAATAATCCAAAATTCTTCGTGCGGCAATTCACCCAAAATAGGTTGCATAAGTTGAAAAACAGAATTACTTGAATTTATTTTAGTTAACTCTAAATTAGCTTCTAAACGACGACGACGCCCTAATTCCATGGCGGCAGCAATGGTAATAGCTTTGGCTTCTCCAATACCCTTAAACTCCATGAGTTGCTTTAAAGATAGTTTGCCTAAAGTGTTTAGGTTGTGGTTTGCACTGGCCAAAATACGTTTGCTTAATTCCACTGCGCTTTCTTCCTTATTTCCTGAGGCTATCAAAATAGCTATAAGTTCGGCATCGCTTAAAATGTCTTTTCCTTTATCTCGAAGTTTTTCCCTAGGCTGATCGTCTTGCGACCAGTTTTTTATGGAAAATGAGTTGGTTGGTTTGGTCATAAATAAGAGATTAAAATCGTATTTTTATGTGCATTGAAAAAATTAAAATCACATCTCATCATGTCAAAGTTAAAAAAATTAAATATAATATATTGTAAATGAAACCACTGAAAAAAGAACAAATAAGTCAAGAAGTTTTTGATTTATACCACGACTATGCACACAATAAAATAGATAGACGAAAATTTATGGAAAAACTATCCGTCTATGCTGTCGGCGGTATAACACTTGGTTCGTTAATGAGTTTTATGTCGCCTCGTTATATTGACTCATTACTAGTTCAGCCAAACGACGTCAGACTCAAGTCGGACTATATTACTTACAATTCTCCAAAAGGTGGCGGTACTATTCGCGGCTTACTATCCAAGCCAGCAAACCATTCTGAAAAACTGCCGGGCGTTGTTGTCGTTCACGAAAACAGAGGTCTGAATCCATATATTGAAGATGTCGGCCGACAAACAGCTTTAGATGGTTTTATATCAATTGCACCCGATGCCTTGTCGCCTTTAGGTGGTTATCCAGGTAATGACGATGATGGCAGAGCACTTCAAAGTCAACGCGGTAAAGATGAAATGTTAGAAGACTTTATTGCTGCATTCAACTTTTTGAAAGCGCATCCGGATTGCAACGGTAACATTGGTGTGGTTGGCTTTTGTTTTGGTGGCTGGATTTCTAATATGATGGCAGTTAAGGTTCCTGAACTTCTAGCAGCGGTGCCTTATTACGGTTCGCAACCTAATAACGAGGATGCCGCTATCATAAAAACACCTTTACTTTTGCATTTTGCTGAGTTAGACACTAGAGTTAACGCTGGTTGGCCTGAATATGAAGCCATACTTAAAGCCAATAATGTGCCGTATGAAGTGCATTTTTATCAAGGTATGAATCATGGGTTTCACAATACCTCAACACCGCGTTACGACAAAGAAGCAGCTGAATTATCATGGAAACGCACTATTGATTTTTTTAAAGAAAAACTGGCATAATTTTACAGATATTATAAAATTAGTTGGCCTAACTATAATTTTTCAAATTCGGCTGGGTTCATTTAAAAGAAATAAAATTAAAACGTATCTTTATAGCGATGCTATCAGATTGAAAGTTTGGATACTGGCTTTGCTAAAACATCCAAACCACCTATTAAAAGTATAAATTTAAAGGCTTTTTTTAATTACTAAACAACCAAAATCATGACCAATAAAATGACCAACTGGACCAAAGAGGAAATAAAAATCTATATTTTGTTACTTTGCGCTAGAGCAGATTCTGTCGAAAGTGAAGAAGAACTCGAACTCATAAAATCTAAAACTAGCTCTGAAATTTATGAGAAGATGTATCATGAATTTTGTGACGATGAGGAAGATGTGTGTTTTGAAAAACTAGAAGACAGCATTAGCCAACATCATTTTTCTACCATGGAGCTATCGGAATTACGTGAAGAAATTCGTCAGGTATTTTTTGCAGATAACAAATTCACGATGATGGAGCAAAGACTAGACAAGGTTTTAGATAATATAATTTATTAAACTCCGAAGAATTTTAATTATAGACCGAGAATCTGCTTAATACTAATTTAATAATCCTTTAATTTCATTAAAATCTAGTCCGCCATAATTACCTGAACTCATAAGCAACAGTGTTTTATTATCAAAATTTTGAGCAAATAAGAACTCTTTAAAATCAGTAGGATTGGTATAAATAATTAAATCTTCTCTTTGAAATGCATCGGCAATTTGATGTTCGCTTACTTTTTCTAATTTTTTGATTTCAACAGCATGCGGTGAATAAAAAACTACGCCAGTATCTGCCGCATCCAACGCACCTTTATACTCCTTCAAAAATTCAGCATTCAAGCTACTGTAAGTATGAAGTTCAAGACAAGCAAACAATGCTCTTTCTGGATATTGAGCCTTTACGGCTTTTGTAGTCGCTTCAACTTTACTAGGTGAATGTGCAAAATCTTTGTAAGCAACACTGCTTTTACTTTCTGCAATTTTTTCTAGGCGTTTACTAGCGCCTTTAAAAGTTGAAATTGCCTCATAAAAATCATCTTCATCAATACCCATATGCTGGCAAATCCATTTGGCCCCAGCAAGATTATTTAAATTATGCGCGCCAAAAACTTCAATAGGCAATGGTCCTTCGGGTGTTTCTAGAAAAGTTTGTCCGTTTTCAACTGTATATGCTGGCGTTTGATAGGGAAGTTTTCTTATGGTATTTTCACTGGCTTCAACGACGCGTTTTACTTCAAGATCTTCTTCGTTGTAGGTGATACTTCCACCACTAACTATACTGTCTACAAATATTTTGAATTGCTCCACATAGTTTTCATAAGTTGGAAATACGTTTATATGATCCCAAGCTATACCACTTAATAGCGCAATATTTGGTTTATATAAATGAAATTTCGGTCTGCGGTCAATTGGAGAACTTAAATACTCATCGCCTTCCAAAACCATAAAATCGTTGTGATCGGTTAATTTTACCATCACATCAAAACCCTCTAACTGTGCGCCAACCATATAATCTACGTCCTTGTCGTGGTAATGCATTACATGCAATATCATGGAGGTTATGGTAGTTTTGCCATGGCTTCCGCCAATAACCACTCTGGTTTTACTTTTGGATTGTTCGTATAAAAACTCGGGATAACTATAAATTTTCAAGCCTAATTCCTGAGCTTTTATCAATTCAGGATTATCGGCTTTGGCGTGCATTCCTAAAACTACAGCATCTA
>NZ_DAISXK010000050.1:0-4768 GCF_036825875.1 Paucihalobacter sp.
TGATTGTAGACGATTCAATTGCACCGGTTCCAGATGTGGCTACCTTACCTGATGCCACAGGTGAATGTTCTGCTACAGCTACAGCACCAACAGCTACCGATAACTGCTCAGGAGCAATCACCGCAACCACTACAGATCCTGTAACTTATAGCACACAAGGAAGCTACTCCATCACCTGGATTTACGATGATGCTAATGGTAATACTACAACTCAAACCCAAACAGTCATCGTGGATGATGTCACGGCACCAGTACCTGATGTAGCTACCTTACCAAATGCCACAGGTGAATGTTCAGTTACAGTTACTGCGCCAACAGCTACTGATAACTGTTCAGGAGCAATCACTGCAACGACTACTGATCCGTCAACCTATAACACTCAAGGAACTTACACCATCACCTGGACTTACGATGATGGTAACGGTAATACTTCGACACAAACTCAAACCGTTATTGTAGATGACACCAGCAATCCTGTAACACCAACTTTAGCAACTATCACAGGTGAATGTTCTGCTACGGCCACGGCACCAACCACCACAGACAATTGTTCAGGAACAATCACTGGAACAACGACCGATTCGTTAACTTATAATGTTCAAGGTACTTATACAATCAACTGGGTATTTGATGATGGCAATGGTAACAGTATTACTGTACCACAAACCGTGATTGTAGATGATGTTACAGCACCGGCACCTGATGTAGCTACCTTACCAAATGCTACAGGTGAATGTTCGGTTACAGTTACTGCGCCAACAGCTACTGATAACTGTTCAGGAGCAATCACTGCAACGACTACTGATCCGTCAACCTATAACACTCAAGGAACTTACACCATCACTTGGACTTACGATGATGGTAATGGAAACACTTCGACCCAAGCTCAAACCGTGATTGTAGATGATATCACGGCACCAGTTCCAGATGTAGCTAACTTACCAAATGCCACAGGTGAATGTTCGGTTACTGTTACGGCGCCAACCGCTACTGATAACTGTTCAGGAGCAATCACCGCAACGACTACTGATCCGGTAACCTATAACACACAAGGAACCTACACCATCAATTGGACTTACAATGATGGTAATGGGAATACTTCAACTCAAGCTCAAACAGTCATCGTGGATGATGTCACTGCACCAAACGCAATATGCCAAGACATTTCAGTTACTTTAGACGCCACTGGTTCGGCAACCATAAATCCATCACAAATAAATAATGGTTCTTTTGATAATTGCGGTATTTCAGCTATAACTTTAGATAATACATCATTTGATTGCGGAGATTTGAGGACCAACACGGTGACCTTGGCTGTTAGAGATTTTGCTAATAATGTATCTACTTGCACAGCTACGATTACTGTATTAGATCCTGCTGCAAGTGCCACTGTATCCATTGTTTCAGATGATGCTGATAATGAAATTTGTGAAGGCGAAAATCTAACTTTCACAGCAACACCTGTTGACGGTGGTACCTCACCTATATATGAGTGGTTTATAGATGGTATTTCTTTTGGAACGAATAGTCCAACCTTTACTCCATTTACTACTTTAAGCGTTGGTACTTATGAGGTTTATGTAAGAATGCGCTCTAGTTTGTCGGCATGTGTACTACCAAAACAAAGCAATTCTATTTTTGTAACTGTCAATCCATTGCCCGTTGTGACATCACCTGTGGCAATCTGTATCGATGACACTGGGACACTTACACCCAATTCAGGTGGTACATGGGTAAGTAATAATACCGGTGTAGCAACGGTTACAAATAGCGGGGTGATTACACCTGTTTCACCCGGAACTGTCACTTTTACATTTACAAATTCTAACGGATGTTTCACAACTACTGATGTAGTTTCCATTAACGCCTTACCAGTTTTAACAGCACCTGTAACTGTTTGTGTAGATGCGAATGAAACATTATTGCCGAATTCTGGTGGTAATTGGATAAGTAATAATCCAGCCATTGCGACAGTCACGAGTACCGGTCTTATTACCGGTGTTGCACCAGGTAATGTAACCTTTACATTTACCGATACTAATGGCTGTAGTGCCATATCAAATAGTGTAGAAATATTAGACATACCAACCATAACTTCGGTTACGGTGTCAGATGATCCCGTTTGTAGTGGTGATCCAAGTATTTTGACTGTTAATGTACCTGGAGTTGGAGGCACAGTAGCAACACTCGTAAATTATAATTTCAACAACGGTAATAATTATGGTGCACTAAATGGTCAAGAAATTCCTGGAATTACCTCTTCTTTTTCAGGCACGCTCCCGTTTAATAGACCAAACAGTGGCGTGGTTACCACACCGCTTGCATTCACACAAAATAATACCGCAGGTGGCGCCTTGAGACAAATTGACAATCGTTTTTCATTTGACAGCGGAACATGGAATATTACGATTGGTGGTGCCAATTTAAATTCTTATCAAGATTTTAGAATTTATTTTCAAACAAGACGTGTACAAAGAAGAGGAAATAATAAAAATATTATTGTTGAATATAGATTAAATGGGGCTGGTGGGTTTACTCAAATTGCAACAGTTCCGCTAAACAATAATAGTACTGCATGGCAACAAGTGCTATTTTCATTGCCAGCAACCGCTAATAACGCTACACAGATACAAATAAGATTAAACGTTTCCGACGGCTACTTTTGGGGTGTTAACAACAACGGACCAGACGTACTTTTGGATAATTTTCAGATACAAGGATCAACATCAGGGGAGTCTTTATTATATTCTTGGACGGCCAATACTGGGGCTAATGCAGGTTTAGCTAGTGGTGCCATGGTGCCATCAGTAAGTAATAATCAAATTACTGTTAATCCACAAGTGACTTCTAATTATACTGTAACTGTTACCAATAGTGATGGCTGTTCAGAAACTGAAACAGTTACTGTAAATGTATTTCCAACACCTGCAATTACAATTAATGCAGATTATTGCCCAATTGATGACCCAAATACACCGCAAGATGAAAGTTTGATGGTACAACTAGTTGCAAGTGCCAACCAATCCATTGTAAGTTGGTTATGGGAGACAGGGGAAACAACAAATACGATTTACGTCGATATTGCGGGTACCTATCAGGTATTGGGAACCACAGCTAATGGTTGTGCAGGATCAGCAATAATGGCTGTAGCCCAAGAACTAGTTGTTGACGGTGATTTCACCAATTTTGATCCAACCAACCCAAGTTTTTTTACCGAGTATACACAAAATCAAAATTTCTATACAGGCGTAAATACTTCTGGATTATGGCCTGAAGGCTACTATGCTGTGAATGAAAGTGCTCATAGCCCTACTAATGGTGTTGGTTATCATCCAGCTTTTCATGGTAGAGACCACACCAATAATACGGTTGGGCCAAGAAACTTTATGATGGTGAATGGTGGCGCGCTCATTGGGAATCCCCCAAGGGAGCCAATTATATGGCAACAAACCGTACCAGTGGAGCCCAACACTGAATATTATTTTTCTGCTTGGGCAATGAATTTAAATCCTGCCTCACCTGCACGACTTCAATTTGAAGTCAATGGTGTTTTAGTTGGAACTGTTGCGGATTTATCATCGGCTCCAACTCCAACTATTGAAGCACAAGTGAATCTTTCTAATTGGGTACGCTTTTACAGTAATCCTACTTGGAATTCTGGTGCTGCTACTACGGCAGTAATTAGAATTAGAAATCTAAATACAGATCTTGGTGGTAATGATTTTGGTTTGGACGATATTTCTTTTGCATCGCTTTCAACTTTTATAACCTTAACATCAGCAATAGGAACTAATGGACAGACTGTTTGCCAAGACAGTCCGATTACTGATATCACATACGATATTGGCGGTGGATTAACGCCACCCAATATTCAATGGGAACTAAACGGTTCACCATTGGCTCCCAACACACTGCCTGTTGGTTTAACAGACAACTTTAATGGACTGGCTTATGTTATTACAGGCACACCCTCAGTTCCTGGTAATTATACCTATATAATAGAAACTTCTTCTAGTTGCGATATTAAAAGTGCCAATGGAACCTTAACTGTAGACCTAGCACCTGTCACTTCCATTAATACAAGTAATTCACCATTATGTTATTCAGAAGGATTTGTCGATTTGACTGCAAGCATAGGCGGAAGTGCCTTATCAGGTTCTTGGTCGGGTGGCATAGGATTCTTTAATAATATTTCGGGAGACGGGTCAAGTGCTAGGTATAATTTTGGTGGGAATGAATCAGGTATTGTAACGCTTACTTTTACCTCCAACAATCCTGCTGGACCTTGCGACAGCGCAGTATCCACTATAGATATTGAAATTATTCCATATATCATTGCAAATGCAGGCATAGATATTGACAATAGTGGTAATAGTTGCGATGACTTAAGTGTGGCTTTAAGCGCTAATAATGTTAATGGACAATGGTCAGTAATATCAGGTCAAATACCTAGTAGTTATAATTTTTCTGACCCAACTGCATACAACTCAAGCTTTAGCGGTGAAAGTGGCGAAACTTATCTTTTGCAATGGGAGGCCATCAATGCCTCACCTTGCGCTAATGCCACAGACACTATTACTGTGACCTTTGCCGATTGTGGTAGCAATTTGGTCTTTGATGGTGTTGATGATTATATTAGCTTGGCTGATAATTTTGATTTAAATGGGACGCCCTTCAGTATTGAAGCCTGGATAAAACCAAATACAATTACTGGTACACAAACCATAATTTCTAAACCTTGGGGGAAGAGAACACTAATCATTCTTAC
>NZ_DAISXK010000050.1:4778-7966 GCF_036825875.1 Paucihalobacter sp.
CCATAATTTCTAAAAGAAACGGAACAAATTTAAACTCGGGTTACGACTTAAGTTTAATCAATAACCGCCTATATTTCCGTTGGAATTCGAGTCAACTATTTGCTACACAAACTATAAATACAACCAAATGGTATCATGTAGCTGTCACCTATAATGGAGGAGGAGCTTATAGCATGTATATTGATGGGTTGCCCATGCAAATTAACAATGCAGGAGCAACTCCAATACTAAATTCAAATCAAACTTTGATAGGTGCTCTTGACAGAACGAATAATACACCCATCAACTTCTTTAATGGATTAATAGATGAAGTTCGCATTTGGGATACCGCCTTAAGCGAAGCGCAAATAAGAGCGATGATGAATCAGGAAATAGAGGCCAATGGCGCTAACGTACGTGGGGTAACGGTTCCTTTGAATGTTGTTGGAAATTTACAATGGTCTAATTTAATTGGCTATTACCAGATGGTTACAGGTTCACAGACTTTGGTTCAAAATGGACAAGTGTCAGACATATCTGATTCGGCTTTAGATGGCAGAACCGTAAACATGACCACCATCCAAAACGAAACAGCTCCCATTCCTTACATATCTGGTGCTAATAATATATGGGATAATAACGCTACTTGGCTAAATGGTTCAGTACAACAAATACCAAATTCAAATGTCAACAGTATTAATGGCGATCGTCAAACGTGGAACATCGTAAGAACCCAACATAATATTACATCGGGGAATCGTCCAACCACCATATTAGGACTTTTAGTTGATAACAACCGTTATAGCATTACAAACGATCAGGTATTACGCGTTACCAATTATTTAAAAATTGACGGTGCCTTAGATTTAGTTGGAGAATCACAATTGTTACAAGATGTGAATAGTATTGTTGACGCCACGGGTATGGGCGTGTTGGAAATTGACCAACAAGGCACTACCAATCTTTATAATTATAACTATTGGGGAAGTCCAGTTGCATCTAGTGCTGGCGCATATTCAGTTGCAGGTGTGTTGCATGATGGTACTAACCCGAGTAATCCACTTACTATAAATTGGACTGGTGCTGTAAATGCGAGTTTTGGTAGTCCATTGACCATGAGTAGTCGATGGTTGTATTTATTTGAAAACTATGTGGAAGGTAATTATGCTGCGTGGAATTCCATTAGTGAAAATACCAATATTAATCTCGGATTAGGATTTACCATGAAGGGTAGTGGGGCTGGAGGTACAGAACAGAACTATGTATTTATTGGTCAGCCCAATAACGGTGTGATAAGTAATCCGATTGTAGTAGGTAACCAAGCACTGTTAGGAAATCCATATCCCTCCAGTATTGATGCCTATGATTTTATTAGAGACAATACCCTAGGATTTATAGGAAATTCTGGCACCACAACCGAAAGTATTGAAGGACCGATTTATTTTTGGGAACATTCCCCAACCAACGCCACACATATTTTATCGGCCTATGAAGGCGGTTATGCGGCGCTATCACTTGCAGGTGGCAATCCGGCTGTTTCTCCACCAGGAAATCTTATTGGTGGCACCGGTGCTGCAGTTAAAATTCCACGACGCTATATACCTGTTGGACAAGGATTTTTTGTTACTTCAAGCAATCCAACGGGAGGAACGGTTATGTTTAGAAATAGCCAGCGAGTCTTTCAAAAAGAAAGTTCTGGCAACTCTATTTTTATGAGATCCAACGGTAAAGATGTTTTATACGAAGAAGAGTATGTAGATGAAATTCAACGTGTACGCTTAAACTTTAAGGCAGCCGATGGATTTGTAAGACCGTTGTTATTAGCTTTCACCCCAGATGATGCGGCTTCTGATGACTATGATTTTGGTTATGATGCTAGAAGTAATGACGGTTTCTCTTCAGATATGGCCTTTATGATTGAGGACGAGCGTTATGTGATACAATCCGTAGGAGCCTTTGATGAAAGCCTGCGCTATCCTTTAGGTTTGTTTATGGCGAATTCAGGATTGATAGAAATAGAATTAGCCAATTTAGAAAACTTCGAATCAGATATCGACGTCTACATCTATGATGCTGTCTTAGATACTTACACCGCGATTAACGAATTTAATTTCCAAACGCAATTAGAAGCAGGTGAGATTACCACGCGATTCTTTGTGACTTTCCGCGAAGAAGACAGACTGTCGATAAAAGACGAGCTAGTTGATGGCATTTATGCAGCATTTTTCAATAGCACTGCGGAGATTTACATTAAAACCTCGCCTAATATCCATGTTAAGCAGGTTTATTTGATTAATATGGTGGGTCAGAGTGTGCGGTCGTGGAATGCTACCAATGCCATGATTAGTCATGAATTTAGAATTCCGGTTAAAGACCTTTCCGAAGGTACCTATATTTTAAGAGTTAAAACCGAAACAGGAACTTTAAATAAAAAAGTGGTGGTTAAATATTAAGCATTATTACCAATTTAGTTCTATTTAAAATTCGCCTAAAACCTAGGCGAATTTTTTGTTTGAATCCTAGGTAAGTAATTTTTTAACGATTCCATAAACTATTAATGGTCTTCATATAATTGTACGTATTTGTAATATAAGTATTACAATATTGGTACCAAACTGCGCATTTTGTCGAATAAATTAGTATTTCAAAGATAAAATAAAATTATATTCTTAATTTAGAAGTCCCAAATCAGTTAATTCTAAACCCTATGCGTAACACTACCTACTTATGTTTCTTTTTGTGCATGTTACTTTTTGATACGGTCAAAGCAGGTAACATTGCTGCACCTGAAGTAGAAGCATTGAACGACATACAACGCGTACGAATTTCTTTCACTATGCCGACAGGACATACACGTCATTTGTTATTAGCCTTTACGCCAGATAATGCTGCCACCGATGGCGTAGATTATGGCTATGACGCTTCCAATGTTGATAATTTTCCAAACGATTTAAACTGGATTATTGACGAAGGTCGTTATGTTATTCAGGCGGTTGGTGCCTATAATGATAATAAATTTTTTGAACTTGGTATGTTTTTAGGTGATGCAGGAAACATTGCCATCAATCTGACGGCTCTTGAGAATTTTGGTGAAACAATAGATGTTTATGTTTATGATGCCTTACTGAATAACTATACATCTATAAATGAGTCTAGTTATACCAACGTCATGGACGCTGGTGTGTATCGAAACAGATTCTATTTGTCCT
>NZ_DAISXK010000050.1:7976-20230 GCF_036825875.1 Paucihalobacter sp.
CCTTTACCAATGCCATGCCAGCCAACATTCCTCCAGGAGCATTAAGCACTGATGAATTTTTTACCGCGAATACGACTATTAGCTATCAGAAAACTTCTAATTCAATTCAAATAGATACCAATCAGAATAATGCAATCCAACATGTAGATGTTTACAATTTACTTGGCCAACATTTAATTTCAAAGGTTATTAATAATCAGAAAAGCACTCAAATTTCATTACATGGAATTAAGGCAAGTAGTTTACTTATCGTTAGTGTTAAATCCAATCAAAAAACTTTTACAAGGAAATTGTTGATTCATTAGCTTATAAACTATACATAAAAATCATAAAACATCCTCTTTTGAGGATTTTTTTGGGTCTAATCGTCATTATAATATTTGAAATTAATCTAGAATCATCAACGCATAAGCAGCTCAATAGTATAAGATTATTATAGCTATATTTACAACTTCATGGATTTTGCTATTGTGCCACCACTATTTTTAAAAATACTTCAACGCATTTTATACTGTCTCGTGCTTGTAAATACTTTACAATCGCAGATGTCGAGCGAAGCAGCCTTACAACAATATTACGAATTAACTGAAGCAATGGAGCAATCCTTTCCAGAGGATAGTTTTGAAACGTATGACCGAAAATCCTTTACAGCACCGCAATTAGAGAGGTATTTATCACAGCTATTCCAGCGTTTAGAATTACTGCCCTTTATTGATGGACATCACGAGCTTAAAATGAATAGTTTCCTACATTCGGGTAATTGGTTTATGGAAATGAATCTCCCTAAAGAATCCATCAAAGCTTACAAGCTTTTTTTTGATTATTATGAGAAAAATCAAAATAAACTAACAAAGAATCAGCAACAAGAACTAACAGAAGCACGATTGTTTGCTTATAGTATGACCGCCAGAAACTATGAAAAGCTATACCATTTAGATAGTGCTGCCGCTGTACATAGACATAATATTAAAAAAACAGAACACACAAATATCGTCATGTACCCATCGGCTATTAATAACTATGGACTCTATTTTTATTGGACAAAGAAAGATTTAGATTCCGCGTTAATACAATTTCACAAAGCTTTCAATATTACAAAATCACAATTCCCTGAACATCATTTATTAGGAAGCATTCGGGATAATATAGCTGATGTATATATGGATCAAAAGAAATATATGAAGGCTAAACCTTTATACAAAATGAATGTAGATTTTTATACCCATTCACGTGATCGATCTATGCAATACAACTTAGATACAGCACGATTGGTGAGTGCAGTTGCGCAATATATGGATGTGTCTTTGAAGCTAAATGATTTTTCGGAAGCGGAATGGGCCTTTCAAAAAATGATACTTATAGAAAGCGATAGCACTTATCAACTAAATAAAAAACCATCAGCTAAATTAGAGTTTTTAAAAGGTAAAGAAGCATATTATCGCAGTCAACAAAACTATAGTAAAGCCTACCAAACCTTAAGTCAAGCGGAGACCTTATCCGATAGCATCTTTAATTTAACTTCTGAAATCAATCAACAATGGCAATCTGTGTTAAATACACTCGCAATAGATAGAGTGAAATTAAACTTTAGAATAGACCAAGTTGAAAAGGAAAGCAAAATTAAAAGCCAGCGTACCAAGCTTTGGATTTCGTCGCTTGTTTCCTCCATTGTGGTAATTGTGCTCCTATCACTATATCTTAGAAGACAACAATACCTAGTGAATGTCAAAAATAAACAGTTAATTTTAGAACAGTCTCTAGAAGTCAAAGAATTAAAAAACAAACAGCTTAACGATGAGGTAGCGGCCAAGAAACGCGATTTATCTGATTTTGCAATTAATTTGAATCAAAATCAAGAATGGGCAAGGCTATTGGCTGACAAATTTGCACAACTCAAAGAAACTACCGGTCGTGCACGGAAAAATCAAATTGATGAGTTTGAACAAGAATTAAAAAATAAAATTAATTTTGACAAAGGCACTCTGGCATTCTATGAGCGTTTAGATAAGTTGAGTGCAGGCTTTTATAAGCAGTTAAAAGCCGCCTATCCAAAACTTACCAAAACCGATATTAGATTGTGCTCTTTAATCCGGTTAAAAATAGACAGCCACGAGATTGCTACCCTTCAAAACATCTCGTTGGCATCGTTAAATACGAGTCGCTACCGACTTAGAAGCAAGTTTAATTTATCTTCCGACGAAAACTTAGATAGTTTCATTCAAAGTTTGTAAACGTTATATTTTATTGTTTGTCAATAGATTGCAAAAGTATTTTTTGTCTTGTCTATTATTTGTCTATGGTCCAAATTAGGATTTATGTATTGTATATAGCTACATTCGTAGTGAGGTCAAAACAACCGTTACCCTCATGAAAAAACTATTAACAATAATCGCAAATATTAAAAACATTTTATTAATCAACACAAACACATGTATTATGAAAACAGCACTTCTAGGTTTATTATTTTTAGGTTTTACCAGCCTAAGTTTTTCTCAGAACGATCTTGCGATGGTTCAATACTCGAACACATCAACTAAAACTTATAAAACAGAAAAGCCAATCGCCATTTATAGCACCATTATGAGTGAAGCTATTGTTTCTGAAAGAATTCATAAATTACAAAAGTTAGTTAGTAATTACGATATTAAATCGCAGTCTATCTACACGGCTAACAGACCTTCAACCTACCAAGTTAATTTTAGAGAAGGTAAAAATAAAATAACAGCAATTTATGATCATAACGGGCAGGTAATAGAAAGTAATGAAACCTTTAAAGATGTTAGATTACCGTATATTATAAGTTCAGAACTTGCTAAAACATATCCAGGCTGGGAATTTAGTAAAGTTCAATGTCAAATAAATTACACCAACCAAAATACCGACGTGATTTATAAAGTAGTTTTAAAAATGAACCGTCAAAAGAAAACCGTGATGCTGAATGCCTCAGACTATCTGATGTAATCCAACGGCTGTAATGCAATTATCTTTACAAACAGACAGGCAAAATTTTAGGGAAGTTTTGTCTGTCTTTCTTTTTTAGGATAAGGTCGTTGCTTTTAATTTTTCTGACGCATTTCAGATTGCCGCATTGGCATTGCGTCAATGGTTTCTAACAATTTTTCAGAAGTTAAGAACTGCTCAGCATATAACTTCTGACCACCATCTAAGCCAAACAATACAATTTCGAGTGACTTCCTTCTATCCGCATACACGTCATACCATTTTTTATTAGATATCCATTGGGATTGCTTGTCTAGTCCTTGCTTAAAACTATCACGTTTTATTTGATAAACGATTAGTTTACGCTCATTTAAGGCAGTTAAATTACTAGTTAATTCTTCAATTTGATTTTCAACGGACTTTGTGTTTGTTTCATTACTTATAACAAGCAGCACACGCTGTTTCCATTGGTGTTTTAAGTGCGGTTCTTCTTGAAATGGTATTGCTTGCACAAACGGAATAATTAAGACAAAAATAAACTTAACGGACATATCTTTATTCAGGTTGTTGATTCGATTTGATAGCTAATCTTGCACCTAAAACCGCCATTGGGATGTAGGCAAATACCACATCAACTAATATAAACCAAGTTGGTGCCGGTAACATAAAAGCACTAGAAATGCCTCCCAATAAAAAGAATAAGCCAATAATCATTGCCATATTAAAATGGTATTTAGCAGCTATTTTTGCCGCTAAAAATGCACCTACTAATGTTCCAATAGCATGCGCTAAAAACGGCATAATAAAATGCTTAGGTTTAAATAGATACATATTGTTAACTAAACTATCTATTTGAGCTGGATCGACGCCTGCGGGTGGTGGGATTATGGATCCGCTAACCATAATTATTCCCATGTTAAAACCAGAGCCGACCACCAATCCGATGATGACGGCTATTACATTTCTTAAGGTTGGATTCATAGTATGATGATTCAAGTTATTTGATAAAATTACGAAAAAAACAAATGGTTATAAAACCGCTCATTTAAATGCTACGTAAGTAGGAGTGAAGCTGAGCATAATAGTTATAATGACAAAAAGAGGTGTTTAACTTGCCTTAAATATTATTTCATTAAACTAAATTGTTTTGCCTAGGGAAATTATTGCTAAGATGACTCTGAGAACAAAGCGACGCTCCAATTTGGGCGTCGTTTTTTATTTATTAGAATTGACAATTTTAGGAAGCTATTTTTTTAGAAATTTAAAACATTAATGTTTAAATTTAAAGTCGTAAAATACGAGATGCCAGACCATCGTCAAATTAACAGTCAATTATCAAACCTTTTTATCCATGAAAACTTTTAAGTTCAGTATTATTGCCATAATGTGTTTTTTTATGGGGCAAGCCCAGCAAAGTATTTTAATTAATAACGTCGAAATCTTTAACGGTCTAGACCAGCAAACCATGATAGGGAATGTATTGGTGGTGGATTCTAAAATTAGTAGAATTTCAACTAAACCTATTCCGACCAATAAAAGTGCGAATGTAACTATTATTGATGGGCAGGGTAAGTTTTTAATGCCAGGATTGATAGACGTACATTATCATGCCATGTTTGCCAGTTTATCGCAAATTGCATTACTGACCTCAGATATTGGTTTTGTAAATATTGCAGCCTCAAAAAACATTGAAAATTTATTGATGAACGGATACACCAGCATTCGCGATTTGGGTGGTCCAGTATTTGGCTTAAAACAAGCCATAGACCGAGGTGTGGTTGTTGGCCCAAGAATTTGGCCATCAGGGGCTTTTATTTCTCAAACGGGTGGCCATGGCGACTTTAGACTACCTACTGAAATCCCAGCCGATCCAACAAAAGGCTTAACTTATGCCGAACGTATCAATGCCGCAGCTATAGCCGATAATCCCGATGCTGTTCGCGTTAAGGCAAGAGAACAGCTGATGTTGGGTGCAAGTCAAATTAAGCTTATGGCCGGCGGCGGCGTTTCATCTATGTACGATCCATTAGATGTAACACAATACACCGAAGCCGAAATTAAAGCTGCTGTAGAAGCTGCCGAAAACTGGGGAACTTATGTGACGGTTCATGCTTACACGCCACGCGCTATTCAACAATCGATTAGGGCAGGAGTGAAGTGTATTGATCACGGCCAAATGATAGATGAAGAAACCGTTAAAATGATGGTTGAATATGAGGTGGCTTGGAGCCTGCAACCATTTGTAGATGAAGGTGATAAACGTGTATTAACACCCGAAAGTCGTGCCAAACAATTGGAAATGTACCAAGGCACCGATACGGCATTTGAATTGGCAAAAAAATATAAGATCAAACTAGGCTATGGTACGGATGTGTTGTTTGATGGTAAAAAAGCCGCACAGCCGGCCGAACAATTGCTTAAGATGAAACGTTGGTTTAGCAATTATGAAATTTTAAAAATGGTCACTTCCAATAACGCCGATATTTTGGCCATGTCAGGAAAACGAAGTCCTTATACGGGTAGGCTAGGGGTGATAGAAGAAGGCGCCTTGGCAGATTTAATACTTATTGACGGCAATCCTTTGAAAAATTTAGAAGTTTTTAAAAATGCTAAAGAAACACTAGTATTGATTATGAAAAATGGGAAACTGGTGAAAAACAACCTAAACCTATAAAAAAATCGATGACTGTTATGTTTAATTAATAAATTTTATTGTAAATTAAAACTGATAAACCGTCAGCTTTCCCATTATCTTTGCGAGCAATACATAATTTATGCTTTACACGGTATTAATCATTTTAGAATTTATATTGTTCGCGATGGCATTTCTCACTTTACTGAACATTAAGCATTGGTCGGTGCGTGGGTTTGATTTTCCGATTGTTCAATTATTGGTGCTCAGTGTTACGGTGTCTGTGGTGTCGGTTATTTTTGAAAACTATCAAACCAATATCGCCATCATTGGCTTATTATTGGTGAATATTGCTATTGTTTATCATTTGATGCGCGTGATTCCTTATACCAAAATCTATCCGAAGGAAGTGCAAAACAATACCAATAATAATCGTAAAAACACACTCAACATTATGTCTTTTAATGTGTTGATGACTAATAATCAATATGATCGTTTATTGCAGTTGGTTAAAGAGAATAATCCAGACATATTACTCTTATTAGAAACCGACACTAACTGGGAAACGGCTATGAAAGACTTGGATGCTGAATACAAGCATCAAGTTAAAATTCCGAAAGACAACCTTTACGGGATGCATTTTTATTCGAAATTGCCTTTGGAGACAAACGAAGTAAATTATATCGTTAATAAAGATATTCCATCTATAAGTGTCAAAATTAGCTTGGCATCTGGACAAAAGGTACAGCTGTATGGTTTACATCCTATGCCGCCAAGTCCAACCGAATCTTCTGATACTACTAATAGGGATGCGGTATTATTAATTGTTGGCAAAGAAGCTGCAAAATCAGAAATTCCAGTGGTGGTGTTTGGCGATTTAAACGATGTGGCTTGGTCGCGAAGTACACGGCTGTTTAAAAAGATCAGCGGCTTGTTGGATCCGCGGGTTGGTCGTGGGCATTACAATACCTTTCACGCCGATTATTTTTTGTTTCGTTGGCCTTTAGATCATTTATTTCACAGTAAGCATTTTAAATTGAATGATATCAAGGTATTGCCACATGCCGGATCAGATCACTTTCCTATTTATGTAAGTCTGCAGTTTCACAGTGAGAACAACAAACAACAAGAATCTTTAGAATGTGATTCGGACGATGAAGAAGAAGCCGAGAAAAACATTAATGAGGCTTTTGAATAATGAGGACTTTTTTAATCAGACTACAATCGATCTAAAATCTTTAGCGCCTGATCATACTGTTGTAATAATGACTCTTCTTGAAAGATAACATCGGTCATGGTCATGCCTAAAAAAGAGGCAATTTTTTTGATGTTAGCAGCCTCAGAGTTTGAGAAATCAAAAATTAATAGTCCGGTTGTAAGTGTTTTTCCAAAATCATTATAATAGTCCTGTTGGTTATACAGTTCGTTGATTGTTTGGATTTGATCCAAGGATAATTCGTTTACTACACCTGTTTGTAAGCCAGTTACAAATGCACTCTGCACTAATGGAAAAACCCTTGTACCTTGAAAAAATGCGGGTTTTAGGTTGTCTTTTGCGTGAATTGAAACATAGATGCTGCTATCGCGAAGCATGCGGTGGTAGTTTGCCACGCTTTCAATTTTTTGCTTATTCAGAAGCATTTCGGCAGTAAGATTTTCAAGGTATTTATTGGTATCGGTGTTGCGTTTATTGGCTTCCGCCCAATTTGAGACGAAAAAACCGAGATACACACCGATGGCTACAGGAATGATTTGAAATAGGATTTCTTTGATGTGACGTTTCATAATCAGATGAATTGGTTGGTTTAAAATTACAAATTTGTTGGTTTTCTTGCGCAATAATTTTCGATGCTTGTCATAATTGTATCAAAAATCTGTTCCTTTCACCGAAATATTTTGCAGGTTTTTTCAGTTTATCCTAATTTTTTATACGTTGGTATTTTTTTTTATCGGTTTTTACATAAAATCTAGACATTTGAATAACCCCAAATGCTCAAGATTATGAAAACATTAATTTCCTTAATTTGTTGCTCTCTAGTTTTAAGTGCCACGCACTTGGTAAATGCTCAAGAAGTATCAAACGCTTCATTTATTTACCAGGCTTCGCAAGATTTAAGCAATACCGACACCATTCCAGGCTTTGAATCGAAGACCAACAAGTTAAAAATTTCAGGAATTGTTTACGACAGCGATGGTATAACACCAGCGAGTAACATTATTATAAGTATAGAACAAGCTGATGAACGCGGCGATTTTGACGTACGTGAAGTGAATGGCGAACGCTATTTACACAACAGAGGTTTTATCAAAACCGATGCAGATGGTGCATATACCTTTTATACCTATATCCCAGGCAATGACCGACGATTTAATATGTTGCAACAATTATTTGTGAAAGTTAAGGAGCCCAACGACCCACCTTATGAAATTGCTTCCATTCTTTTTGATGAAGACCCGTTATTGACTAAGCTGTGTCGTAAGCGCATTGCTAAAAAAGGTGACCCAAGCCGTATTTTAAAACCAACTTTGGTGGATGGCGTTTTTGTGGCTCAGAAGGATATTGTGTTGCCTTCGGTGGTGGATGCTTTGAATTAAGATACATTGAATTAAACTTCAGAATTTATTTTAGTTTTCGACATAGTTTGCATGTACGTTTTCAACATACGTATGTATTGATAATTATTTTAAAAACCATGATAAATTTCCATTTGATAAATAGTTTGTTTTTTTAATTTGTCTCGTGGGCAATTCAAATCACAATTTGCTTGACATAATTATAGATATCTATCACTATGTGGCTAGATATCTATAATTATGTCAAATACCGCTAAAACACGCTATTACGCAAATTGTAATAAATGCACTATAATTTATATTATGTAAAATAGAAATATTTTAGCATTTAAGTAGTTTTATTCTTTAGCTTCCCTGTCTTCTGTATTTAAAGTCTTCAAATTACCCGAAAACTGTATACTGCTCCGTGTGCTTGATTGTACACTCATAAAGCTTGTATTGCTTGGAAACAATGTAATATTTATATCGTAACGCTCGTTACCTCGGTATTCGTCTTTAATTTTAAAACTAATATCTACCAAATGTTTAGCGTCACTCATAGTAACTTTATAATCCTCTGGAACGTCATTAAACGAAATTCCATGGTTATTTCTAGCAGGATTACCACCTGAAAACTGTTCTCCATAAAACGGTAAATATCCTTTAATTGTGTCGCCTTTAATCCTTAAACTATTTGCCGTACCTATAATACTTATACGTGACGACGTGTTGCCTGGCGGTAATAAATTAGAATTGAGTACTTGTGCAAGTGCATTACCCATCATCGGCATGGCTGTATGTGCTACAATTTCAAAATTTTTAGAAGCTACCAAATTCTGTAAATTTTCGTACACTTTCTGTTCTTGTTCAGTATAGGTTTTAATACTGCTGCTGCAGCCTGAAAGCAGAACGAATGTTATTATGTAAACGGCATATTTCATAATCTTAAATTACATTATTAATGGCGAATATTTGTAATTCTACCTGCTAAATATTTCCTAAAGTTGAGGTATGCGCTGTATTCAGGTTTTTTGAAGACTAAAAAAAAGACCACCTGTTACGGTGATCTTTTTAATTTGGTTGGTTACCCTTATGAATTTAGTAATAGAAAATCCATAATTTCTTCTTTTAATTCATAATGTAAATGTATATAATTACGCATATCTTCACGCAAGGCATACTGATCATCAAATATTTGACTGTTGGTGTCGTTTTCATAAACCTTCCGGTTGATGCCAGCCAAGATATTTCTGCAGCGGTGTTTGAGTTTGGCAATAGCATCTTGTTCAATTAAAATACGGTTTTGAAAACCATCCAGATTTTTTAAGGCTATTACTTCTAAATCTTGTCTATTATTTATTTCATCTAGTTTTTCTTGGAAGGTATCCATTTCGTCAAGATGAAATCTCAATTCTCGTTTCCAAGTGTCGATATTAAACTTTAAGTCGCTTAAATACATTACTTTGGTCTCCATAATTTTATATTTTTAGTGGTTAAACTTCTAGTGTTTCGGTCTTGAATTCGTTAATTAATTGTTGTTGTATATGTGCTGGCACGGGTTCATAGCCTTTAAATGAGGTTACAAAAGTACCGCGGCCTTGGGTCGCACTTCGGAGTTGTGTTGAAAAGTTATCGAGTTCAGCTTTTGGAATTTGTCCTTTAATTAACTGATAATTTCCTTCGTTAGTGATGCCTTGAATCATCGCCCGCTTGGTTTGTAACTCGGTCATCACGCTGCCGGTCATGCTTTCGGGTATTTTAACCAAAATATCGTTTACGGGTTCCATTAATTTTGGACTCGCATTTAAAAAGGCTTCTTTAAAGGCATGGGCACCAGCTATTTTAAAGGAGATATCATTGCTGTCTACCGCATGCATTTTTCCATCATAAACCATAACGCGAACATCACGGATGTAAGATTTGGTTAATGGTCCGTTTTCCATCACTTCTAAAATGCCCTTCATTACGGATGGTAAATATCGGGTATCTATCACGCCTCCAACGATACAATTATAGAAGATTAATTTTCCACCCCAGAGTAAATCAATATCCTCTTTGCCTCTAATATTGAATCCATCTGGTTCGTCCATACCTTCTATCCATGGCTCAATTTTAAGATGCACTTGTCCGAATTGTCCAGAGCCACCCGATTGTTTTTTATGACGGTAATTAGCGTTGGCACTGCGCTGTATAGTCTCACGATAGGATATTTTAGGCGATTCGAAACGGGCTTTTACACTATAAATGTTCTCAAGCATCCACTCGATTGATGATAAATGCAATTCGCCTTGACAACCTATTATAGATTGGTGGGTTTCGTTATTGAAATTTAAAGTAAGTGTTAAATCTTGTGTTTGAATGCGTTTTAATGCTTCGTTTAACTTTTCTTCTTCCGAATTACTCACTGCAAATACCGCTTTTTCAACACGGGATTGTGGAAATTTCATGGGTTTGATAGTCGGGCTCGTGGCTTGTGCGCCTAGAGTATCATTGGCTTCGGTAAATTTTAATTTGGTAGTAGCACCAATATCACCTGCTGTGAGTTTTTGAACCGCATGTTTTAATTTGCCGTCCATGATAAAGAGTTGGTTGAGGATTTCTTGTTCACCTGTTCTGGTATTGAATAACTTATCATTTACCTGTACTTCGCCAGACATTACCTTAAAAAATGATAACACACCCAAATTTGGCTGATAAATAGATTTATAAATAAATAAGGAGGTTTCATTTTCTGGATTTGCGGTAAGCGCTACTCCTTCTACAGTTGATTCTGGTTTTAAATCGCTGGGCGATGGCGCCACATGGTCAATAAATCCCATTAAGCGTCCCGTACCCATGTCGTTTAAAGCGGATACGCAAAATACGGGAAATAAGTCGTGGTTTAGCATGCCAAGTTTGATTCCTTTTAGTAATTCTGCTTCGCTTAAATTCCCTTTTTCGAAATATAATTCCATAAGTTCTTCATCGTTTTCAGCGGCTTTTTCAACTAATAGGTTATGAAGTTCATTCGCTTTATCTATTTCATTTTTTGGAATGGGCAGTTTTTCGGGCTTGCCACCGTTAAGACCAAATTTGTAACATTTCATCTTGAGTACATCAATAATGCATTGTGCGCCATCTATCACTAACGGATACTGAATCATCACCGCATTGTTGCCAACCAGTTGGTGCAGACTTTTATAGGCCATTTCAAAATTGGCCTTTTCATGATCTATTTTATTAATAACGAAGACCGTTGGTTTGTTATAGCGGTTGGCGTAATTCCAGATGATTTCGGTGCCCACATCTACGCCGTGCTTTGCGTTGATCACCATTGCCAAGGTCTCTGCCACACGAACGGAAGGAATTATTTCACCAATAAAATCATCCATTCCAGGTGTATCGATTAAGTTAATTTTGTAATTGCGCCATTCGGTATGCAAAGGAGTTGCAAAAACAGAAGCACCGCGTTGGTGCTCTAATTCGTGATAGTCTGAAATGGTATTGTTTTGCTCAGTGCTGCCTCTTCGGCTAATTAATCCGGCTTCGAACAACATGGTTTCGGCCAATGTTGTTTTGCCAGAGTGATGCGCCCCTACCAAGGCGACATTTTTAATGTGTTTATTGTCAAATACTTTCATATATATAATGTTAGATGGTGACTATTTATTTAAAATGATTGTTTAAAGTTACTAAGCACTACCCTATTAAAATATGACGATTGTTAGGTTTTAAGATAAAAAAACAGCCTCGGTTTTTGAGGCTGTTTTAATAGTAAGCTCAGGTATATGTAACCTAATATTTAAGTAGAATGCAACAAACAATATTTGTGACTATTTTACACTCAGAACTTAAGTTTATTTTTTAATGATTAATTTTTTAAACCTATTTGATAACTCACTTTCACCTTTGATATAATAAACACCGTCAGCCAAATTTTTAACATTGATTACATTTAGAATGTTAGATTGTACCTTAAATTTTTGCACTATTTGACCTATTTGGTTAATAATCATAAAAGATCCTTCAAAATCTGTGTTTATGTATAATAAATCATTAGCTGGATTAGGATACATTAAAAAATGCGACGTGTTTTCAATATCGTCTATCGATAAACCTTCCACAGTTACACAAGCAGATTCAACAATAC
>NZ_DAISXK010000051.1:0-18835 GCF_036825875.1 Paucihalobacter sp.
TCAAAACCGTGCTCATTTGCGATTTATGCAAAGTATCTTCAACTACCAAATCGTCTTCGCTTATAGTAAAATCTCCTATACCGTGATTTATTTGCGCATTTCGTAAACTTTCCGTAATGTTAACCTTTTCAATGGCGTCGCCAAACTGGTAATTTCTAAATTCTCCGGTATGCTCATCGCCAATGCCTGTTTGCTTGCTGCGGTGATTGCCCGAGCCACTGCGTTTTATTTTTCCGAAGATATGATTAAGCGCTTGTTTTCTAATGGCTTGCTCGGTTTTAGCGGTGATGCCTAAACCTCCTTTGCCATCGGGTTTGATTTCTTCGCGGATGTAACCTTTCTTTTTTAAATCTTCGATAAAATCGTCAATCGTGTATTCTGCGGTGGTGAGTTTATATTCTTTGTCAAGCTGCTTGAGCCAATCAATGGCTTCATCAAAATCGCCAGAAGTATAGGTAATAAGTTCTGTAAAAATTTCAAACAGCTTATCAAAAGGCGATAAATTAGGTGCCTCGTATGGTTTAAATACAAAACCTGAAGATTTATTATTAATTCTCATAGCTTTGTAAAAGTACTATTTTTTGGGAGTGGAATCAAGTGGGATTAACATGAGATTAAGAATTAAATTCACATTAAATATATAACTTGTGCTCACTAATTAACTAACTTATTATAATGAAACCAATACAACTTCTCCTGGTGTTTTTCATCACCATCACTTTATCCGCACAAACCATTCCGCAAGACTTTTTAAAAAACATGAAACCCCGCAATATCGGTCCGGGTGGCATGTCGGGGCGTGTTACTGCCATAGATGCGGTACATTCCAATCCCGATATTATTTATGCTGGCACAGCTTCTGGTGGTTTATGGAAATCCGAGTCCGGCGGCATTACATGGAAACCCATTTTTGATAAGGAAGTCACCGCTTCTATCGGCGCCGTTGCCATACAGCAGTCCAATCCCAGTGTTATTTGGGTTGGTACTGGCGAAGGAAATCCACGAAACAGTCTTAATGGCGGCTATGGCATTTACAAGTCTTTAGACGCTGGCAAATCTTGGATTCCTATGGGTTTGGAAAAAACCAGACACATCCATCGTATTGTGGTAGATCCCACAAATCCTAATGTCGTTTACGCAGGTGCCATTGGTTCTCCCTGGGGCGAACATCCCGAAAGAGGCGTTTATAAAACTACCGATGGCGGCAAATCCTGGAAACAAATCTTGTTTGCAAACAATAAAACTGGGGTGGCCGATTTGGTAATGGACCCCAAAAACCCCAACAAACTCATCGCAACCCTGTGGGAACACAAACGCGATCCTTGGTTTTTTAATTCGGGTGGAAAAGGTTCTGGTTTATACATGACCCACGATGGTGGCGATAACTGGAAACAAATTACAGCAGATGACGGTTTGCCTAAAGGTGACTTGGGTAGAATTGGTGTAGCCATAGCGCGCAATAAACCAAATATTGTTTATGCCATCGTTGAAGCCAAAAAGAATGGTTTTTACCGCAGTAACGATGGTGGTTTCACCTGGAATTTGGTGAATAGCAATACCAGAGAATTTGGCGACCGACCTTTTTATTATTCTGAAATATATGTGGATCCGCAAAACGAAAACCGCGTTTACTCCATTTTCACCTATGTGAATGTAAGCGAAGACGGCGGTAAAAGTTTTGAAATGCTCATGCCGGCATACGGCGTAAATAATGGTGTTCACCCCGATCATCACGCTTGGTGGATTCACCCTGAAAATGGCAATTATATGATAGACGGCAACGATGGCGGTCTTAACATTACCCGCGATGGTGGTAAAAGCTGGCGTTTTGCTGGTAATATTCCAGTATCGCAATTTTACCATATCAATGTAGATAACGAAATACCTTATAACGTTTATGGCGGTATGCAAGACAACGGCTCTTGGCGGGGTCCTGCTTATGTGTGGCGTGCACAAAGTATCAGAAACTCGTACTGGCAGGAAATTAGCTTTGGTGATGGCTTTGATGTAGTACCCGATAAAGACGACGCTCGTTTTGGCTGGTCTATGAGTCAAGGTGGAAATGTATCGCGATACGATTGGGAAACTGGTAATAATTACAGCGTAAAACCAACCCATCCAGATGCTGATGCGAAATTGCGATTCAATTGGAATTCAGCAATTAATATCGATCCTTTCGATAACAGCACCATTTACTTCGGAAGTCAGTTTGTGCACAAATCAACCGATAAAGGTGATACTTGGAGCATTATTTCTCCGGATTTAACAACCGACAATCCCGAAAAGCAAAACCAATCAGAAAGTGGTGGTTTAACACTAGATGCCACTGGGGCCGAAAACCATTGTACCATTTTAGTGATTGAACCTTCACCCGTTGAAAAAGATATGATGTGGATTGGCACCGACGATGGTAAGGTGCATTACACTACAAATGGTGGAACTAATTGGGTTGATGTCACCAAAAACATCAAAGGCTTGCCCGAAGGAAGTTGGATTGCGCAAATAAAAGCTTCTAATAAAAATAAAGGTGAAGCCTTATTGATTGCCAACGATTACCGACGCGATAACTACATGCCTTACGCCTACCGCACCAAAGATTACGGAAAAACATGGAAACGCATTGTTGATGAAGACGATGTACTCAGTTTCACCTTAGCTATTGTTGAGGATTTAGAGGAACCAAACCTCTTGTTTTTAGGAACCGACGACGGACTCTACTACTCCACCAACGCTGGTGAAAACTGGACCAAATGGACCGAAGGTTTCCCAACCGTCCCTGTGATTGATTTAGTAATACATCCGCGTGAGCACGATTTGGTGATTGGTACTTTTGGTCGTGCTGCTTGGGTAATGGACGATATCAGACCTTTACGTGAATTAGCTAAAAATCCTAAAGCCATAGATTCAGATGTAATACTGTTCAATCCGCCAGTTGCTTATCAAGCCGCTTACCAGCAACCTACGGGAAGCAGATTTAGTGCCGATGCTATGTTTGCTGGAGATAATCGACCTGGTGGCGCCATATTTTCATATTATTTTAAACCGAGAGAAAAAGCTGAAAATACTGATTCTGAAAAGGCTGATACTGAAAAAGATTCAACCGATACTAAAAAAGCTTCAGATAGTTTATTCCTTAAAATTTACGATGGCGACCGACTTATCAGAACCTTAAAGCAAAAGGCGCCCAAAGATGCTGGCATTCACAAATGGACCTGGTACATGGATGAAGCGGGTGTAGATAGACCTTCTAGAAGCAGCAGAACAAGAACTGAAGAGCCTGGCGGTTTTGATGTAAATCCGGGCACCTTCAAGGCTGTATTAAGTAACAGCGAAACTTCTTCTGAATCCACAGTTACCGTGGCATCAGACCCGAGATTAAACATTAATCAAACGGGCATAAACGAAGTTTACAATACTTCAAAAAACATCGAAACCATGCAACAACTAGCGGCCGATGCGGTCAAACAATTAGTTAAAAGCAAGGAAATTGCTGAAAAATATAAAAAAGACCTCAGCAGTTTAGATAAAGACAAATACAAGGACCCCATCGATCAATCTACCAAAGTAATCAAGGAAATTGATGCCGTTATTGATATCTTTCTCGGCAAAGAAGACGACCGACAAGGCATTGTACGAAGCCCAGAAATAAACGTCATGCAACGGATTTACACCGCAGCAAGTTATGTGCGTTCGCGTCAAAACGGTATTACAGCAACCGAAACTAATTTGATTAATCATGCCAAAAACCACCTAAACAAAGCCATCGAAAAAACCAATGAATTTTTTACTGAGAATTGGTCTAGCTATAAAAACAACATGGAATCGCTTTCTATTTCCACATTTAAACCAACTAAAACTTTCTAATATGAGACTTTTATCAATCTTTCTTTTCCTATTGAGTGTTTTCGCCTGCAAAGAAAAGCAAGCCGAAAACAACGCAACAACACCAACTAAGGTGCAATCTTATAGCATTGCACAGTTTATGGACAACGAAGCCGTGCGCGGTGGAAGTTTGTCTTTTGACAATTCTAAAGTCCTTATCTCAAGTAACCGAACCGGAATTTACAATTTATACACGATTCCAGCTACTGGTGGCGATTACACGCCGATAACAGCTTCCGATAGCACCTCTATTTACAGTATTTCGTTTTTTCCAAATGATGATAGACTATTGTTTAGTGCCGACGGCAATGGCGATGAAATTAATCATATCTATCTGCGTGATACAACAGGCGTCATCACCGATTTAACGCCTGAAAAAGGTGCCAAATCAGCTTTCTATCGTTGGGCTAAAGACCAACAAAGCTTCTTTTTTGGTTCGAATAAAAGAGATCCCAAATACTTCGATTTATATGAATTGAACATTAATGATTTCAGTACCAAGCTTATCTTTCAAAATAACGATGGCATGCAATTCAACGCCATGTCCGATGACAAACAGCACATAGCCTTTACAAAAGCAATTAATACCAACGATAGCGAATTGTTTGTTCATAACCTGAACACTGGAAAAACAATTAAAATCAATAGTACCCAAAGTGGCAACAATGCGCAAGATTTCTCCAAAGACAACAATTATTTGTATTACACTACCGATGTTGATTCTGAATTCTTATACTTAATGGGCTATAATTTGAAAACTGGCGACAAAGAAAAAATTATGGAGCGCAATTGGGATATTCTAGGTTGTAGTATTTCTGAACAAGGAACTTACATGACCATTTATGTGAACAACGATGGAAAAACGGATATCGAAATAATTGACAACCTTTCAGGCGATGCTGTGCAACTACCCGATTTTGATGATAAAAGCATTAGCAACGTAGTTTTTTCCAACGACGAAAGTATGATGCGAATGTTCGTTAGCGGATCAGGAACGCCATCAGATATGTACACCTATAACTTAGCAACTTCAACCCACTACCGATTAACCAATGTACTAAACGAAGCAATCAATGAAGAAGATTTAGTCAATGCCACGGTTGTCAGATTTAAATCTTTCGATGGTGTTGAAATACCAGCTATCTATTATTTACCGCACCAAGCTTCAGCCGATAACAAAGTACCTGCTATGATTTGGGTGCACGGTGGACCTGGCGGACAAACACGTCAAACTTACAATCCATTAATGCAATACATGCTCAACCAAGGTTATGCTGTTTTGGCAGTTAACAATCGAGGCAGCAGTGGTTACGGGAAAACATTTTACCAAATGGATGACCTGAACCATGGTGAAAAAGATTTACAAGACTGTGTGGAAGGTAAAAATTGGCTCACTACCCAACCCGAAATTGACGCCTCTAAAATAGGCATCATGGGCGGTTCTTACGGTGGTTACATGACCATGGTAGCGCTCACTTACACACCCGAAGAATTTGCAGTTGGCGTTAATATTTATGGTGTAACCAACTGGATTAGAACCTTAAAAAGCATTCCGCCGTATTGGGAGGCACAACGCAAAGCTTTGTATTTGGAATTGGGTGACCCCTACACTGCTGACTCGGTTAGATTAAAACGAATTTCACCATTATTCCACACCGAGAAAGTAACCAAACCACTCATGGTATTGCAAGGTGCTACAGACCCAAGAGTACTTCAAGTAGAGTCTGATGAAATTGTTGCTGGCGTGAGAGCCAATGGTGTACCAGTGGAATATGTACTGTTTGAAGATGAAGGTCACGGTTTTGTGAAAAAAGAAAATCAAATTGAAGCCTATAGCCGCATCGTGCAGTTTTTAGACAAATATTTAAAAGAAGACCAGCCTACAACCGATGGTGAAATTCGGTCCGGAGCGATTAAGGCAGAATAAAGCGTTTTAATAAAATAGTTCACAAAAAGGCATCCGTTTGGGTGTCTTTTTTTATGTCTGATCGAAAGGTGATGGCTATATAATAATCTTTTCAACCATGAAGTACAAGAAGCATTGCACAAAGGGCGCAAAATGTTCAAATTAAAAAAACTCTGTGAACCGCGGAGAGATTGAATAAATAAAGACATTCTTAAATTTTTAATTTCAAATTACCAACTGACCAATATCATAGTTTAAAAATGCTTACCAGCCCATCTTTGCAACCAGGTATTAGATATTAGAGCAATTGTATAAATGAGTACACCAACATGTTATCACTGCGGAGACGCTTGCGACGCAAACATCATTAAACACGACGAAAAAGAATTCTGTTGTAATGGTTGCAAAACCGTTTACGACATATTTTCTGAAAATGATTTAACCTGTTACTACGATATGCAGGCAGCGCCTGGCGCAACACCGTTAGATATTGAAGGCAAATACGATTTCCTCGTGCAGGATGCCATTATTGATAAATTACTGGAGTTTAAAGATGATACTTTAGAAATTGTAACGCTTTACATTCCTCATATTCATTGCAGTTCCTGTATTTGGGTTTTAGAAAATCTGAAAAAACTTCAAAAAGGCATCAGTGATTCCCAAGTTAATTTTGGTAAAAAAAATGTGCGCATTAGCTATTCGCCAAAGAAAACTAATCTCAAAGAAATTGTTATTCTCCTAAGTACTATTGGCTACGAACCTTACATAAGTTTAGACGACTTCGGAAAAGGTACCAGTGCCATCAATCGATCCCTAATTTACAAACTAGGAGTTGCTGGATTTGCCTTTGGCAATGTGATGTTCTTATCATTTCCGGAATATTTTGAAGTAGATGAATACTGGCTAGACCAGTACAAAAATCTATTTCGTTGGTTGATGTTTGTCTTTTCGGTGCCTGTGCTATTCTATGCGGCTCAAGATTATTTTATTTCGGCCTACAAAGGGCTGCGCGCTAAAATTTTAAATATTGATGTGCCGATTGCACTTGGTGCAGCCGTGCTGTTTCTTAGAAGTACGGTTGAGATAGCTTTCGATTTAGGTTCTGGATTCTTCGACAGTTTCACAGGATTGATTTTCTTCTTGTTGCTGGGTAAATTTTTTCAGCAGAAAACTTATTCATTCTTATCCTTTGAAAGAAACTATAAGAGCTACTTCCCTATCGCAGTTACTAAAATTAACAAAGACCAAAGCGAAGTACCAATTCAAGTTTACGATATTAAAGAAGGTGACCGACTACTTATAAGAAATTATGAATTAATTCCTGTGGATGCCATTCTTATAAAAGGCAAGGCCAAAATAGATTATAGTTTTGTGACTGGCGAATCTAAAGTGATTTCAAAAACATCTGGCGATAAACTATTTGCTGGCGGAAAACAAACCCACGGCGTGATAGAAATTGAAGCTTTAAAAGCTGTTGAACAAAGTTATCTCACACAACTTTGGGGTAATGACGTATTTTCAAAAAACAAAGAAAGTGCCTTCGAAACGCTTACCAATAGTATCAGCAAACAATTCACCATTTACGTCTTGAGTATTGCTGTGATTGCAACAGCATATTGGTTGTTTACCGATGCTTCTAAAGCGATGAATGTCTTTACAGCGGTTTTAATTATCGCCTGTCCATGCGCCATTGCCTTAGCCGCACCTTTTACCTTAGGAAACATTCTCAGAATATTTGGTCGAGATAAATTTTATTTGAAAAACGCCTCAGTCATTGAGCGATTGGCCAAAATCAATAGTATTATTTTTGATAAAACCGGAACGATTACCTCAGGACAATCTGCCGATGCCACATATGAAGGTATGCCATTATCTAGCGAGGAATCGATATTACTAAAAAGCTCCTTACGACAATCGAATCATCCTTTGAGCAGAAGTCTTTACGATTTGTTGGCATCGCAACAAATTTTGACATTAGATGATTATCAGGAATACCTAGGTAAAGGCATAGCTGCAAAATACAATTCAAATGAAATAAAAATTGGCTCAGCTCAATTTGTTGGAGCTGCCGATAATCAAGTTGTCAACACGGCAGTGCACATAAGCACCAACAATAATTACAAAGGAAAATTCACCTTTTATAACCAATACCGTCAAGGCTTAACCAAATTGTTCAACCAATTAAGAAATTACTACGAACTTACCATTCTTTCAGGAGACAATGACGGTGAATTTGAAAATCTAAAAAAATTATTACCTGCCAAAACAAAGCTCTTATTCAATCAGAAACCCGAAGACAAGCTAGAATATATTGCACATCATCAAACCGAGGGTCAACGTATTCTAATGATTGGCGACGGTTTAAATGATGCCGGTGCTTTGGCTCAAAGTGAAGTAGGTATTGCTATTTCAGAAAATGTGAACGTGTTCTCGCCTGCTTGTGATGCTATTTTGGATGCCACAAAATTTAATCAACTCAATACTTATCTCGACCTTTCAAAACAAGCAATCAAAATTATTAAATGGGCCTTTGTCCTTTCGTTTATGTATAACGTCGTTGGTTTATATTTTGCAGTTACAGGTCAGCTTTCCCCTGTAATAGCGGCTATTTTAATGCCTTTAAGTTCTATAAGTATCGTGATTTTCACTACAATTTGTACAAATGTAATAGGCAAGAAATTAAAAAAATAAAACAGAAAAACCTTTAAACATGACCATTGTCATTTTAGCAACCGAGCATCAGGTCTATTTTTGAATCCACATTTAAAAGGTATGAGTGTCATTTATATTTTATTGGCTGTAAGTGTTATTGTAGCACTTGTTTTTTTTGCAGCTTTTGTATTTGCCGTAAGAAAAGGCCAGTACGACGATTCCTATACTCCTTCCGTAAGAATGCTTTTTGATGATGAACTTGTTAAGAAATCACCATCTAAATCTATAAAATCACAAACTAAAAAAGACTAATCACACTAACTATGGAAATGCAACAATTTTACTACGATAACAAAATCGTTAAAAATTTTCTCTATGCCACCATACTTTGGGGAGTTGTAGGAATGTTAGTAGGACTACTACTGGCATTTTTATTCTTGTTTCCTAACCTCACCGATGGCATATCTTGGTTAAGCTTCGGGCGTTTACGTCCATTGCATACCAACGCGGTTATTTTTGCTTTTGTGGGCAACGCTATTTTTGCCGGAGTTTATTACTCCTTACAGCGTTTGCTAAAAGCCAGAATGTACAGCGACTTTTTAAGTAAACTAAACTTTTGGGGTTGGCAACTTATTATCGTTGGTGCTGCTATAACACTGCCTTTGGGTTATACCAGCTCTAAAGAATACGCCGAACTTGAATGGCCTTTTGACATTGCTATCGCTATTATTTGGGTAGCCTTTGGTATCAATATGATTGGCACCATTTTAAAACGTCGCCAACGACACTTATATGTGGCCATTTGGTTTTACCTTGCTACTTTCGTAACCGTTGCAGTTTTACATATTTTTAATAGTCTTTCATTGCCCGTAAGCGGTTTAAAAAGCTACTCGGTTTATGCAGGTGTGCAAGATGCGCTAGTGCAATGGTGGTACGGACATAATGCTGTGGCTTTCTTTTTAACCACTCCGTTTTTAGGTTTGATGTATTACTTTGTGCCAAAAGCGGCAAACAGACCTGTTTATTCTTATAGATTATCCATTGTTCACTTTTGGTCTTTAATTTTTATTTATATCTGGGCTGGACCACACCATTTGCTTTACACTGCTCTACCTGAATGGGCTCAAAACCTAGGAGTAGCCTTTTCAGTAATGCTTATCGCACCATCTTGGGGTGGTATGATTAACGGCTTGTTAACCTTGCGTGGTGCGTGGGATAAAGTTCGCGTTGATCCTGTTCTAAAATTCATGGTGGTTGCGATTACCGGTTACGGAATGGCCACTTTTGAAGGCCCAATGCTGTCACTAAAAAACGTAAATGCTATTGCACATTTTACCGATTGGATTATCGCCCACGTGCACGTTGGAGCCCTAGCTTGGAACGGTTTCTTAGCCTTTGGTATGATTTACTGGTTAATTCCTAGATTATTCAAAACTAAGATATATTCCGTCGGACTCGCCAATTTACATTTCTGGGTCGGCACTCTAGGTATTATTTTATATGCCTTACCAATGTATGTTGCTGGTTTTACTCAAGCGAGTATGTGGAAAGATTTCAATTCAGACGGCACCTTAGTTTATGGAAATTTCCTTTACACTGTTACCGAAATTATGCCAATGTACTGGATGCGTGCTATTGGTGGCACACTCTATATTGGTGGTATGCTAGTACTTGTTTACAATGTGATTGCAACCGTTAGATCTGGCAGCACCGTACAAGACGAATTAGCCGAAGCACCCGCATTGCAGCACGTGTCAAAACACAGAGTTGCTGGCGAAGGTTGGCACACCTGGTTAGAACGTAAACCTGTCTTGTTGACCATATATGCCACTGTTGCTATTTTAATTGGAGGTTTGGTACAAATAGTACCAACCTTGGTTATAAAATCTAATATCCCAACAATAAGCAGCGTTAAACCATATACACCTTTAGAACTTGAAGGTAGAGATATTTACATCCGTGAAGGCTGTGTAGGTTGCCATTCGCAAATGGTGCGCCCATTTAGAAGTGAAGTAGAACGCTATGGCGAATTTTCTAAGGCTGGCGAATTTGTATACGACCACCCGTTTTTATGGGGAAGTAAACGTACCGGACCTGATTTGCACCGCGTAGGTGGCAAATACAACGATAGCTGGCATTTTAACCACATGTACGATCCGCAGGCGATGAATAACGAATCTATTATGCCTGCCTACCAATGGTTAATTACCAATGAGCTGGATAAATCTCAGATAGAAAAGAAAATGAAAGTGATGGTGAATTTGGGAGTTCCTTATACCGAGGAAGAGATTGCAAATGCGCAAAAACATATGCTAGAACAAGGTACTCAAATTGAAGAGAATTTATATACAGACCCCGATTTCGCTGCCAATTACGAATCAGATAAACAAGCAGCTGGAGACGAATTCGTAGAAATGCGAAATAGAGAAATTGTTGCCCTTATCGCCTATTTACAGCGATTAGGAACCGACATTAAAGCAAAGGATTCAGATAACCAAACAGCACAAAACTAATTAGCCATGTTAAAATTTGTAAAAAACCATATGGATAGTATTAGCGGTATTGAAATATATCCAATCATTTCACTACTGATATTCTTCCTCTTTTTTGTAATTCTATTTTATTGGGTGATTACAGCTAAGAAAGAATATATCAAAAATGTGAGTAATATTCCGCTAGACAAGGACGAGTTAGATAACCAAAACGACCATTTATCATGAGAAAGTTAATCCCATCGTATCTTAGAATTCCAGTTATATTTTTCATAATAGCCGGTTTGGTTGAATATTTTGTGCCTTCGGTTGAAAAACCAGCTTTTTTAGAGCAACCTATTGTACTTATATTTTTACTGTTGGTACTTTTTATTCTTATCGCCATTGAAGGCGTTGTATCGTCTATTGACAATATACTATTTCAAAGTTTGGATGAGGCTGGAAAAGAACGCTACCTAGCAGCACAGAATAAAACCATAAAATTTGCGTGGTTTGATAAAATCTATGCCAAATTAACACGTACCAAACCACTTAAAGAAGAAGCCGAAATTATTTTAGACCACAACTACGATGGTATAAAAGAATTAGACAATGCCTTACCGCCATGGTGGGTTTACGGTTTTTACCTCACCATTATTTTTGGTGTGGTATATATGGCTAGATACCACATTTTTAATGCTGATGATCAATATGTGGAATTAAAAACAGAATATGCCTTTGCAAATGAGGCTATTGCAGCCTATAAAAAGGCCAATAAAAATTTAGTAGATGTCAATACCGTTGAACTTTTAACCGATGCTTCCGATTTAAGTGCCGGACGAAAAGTTTTCGAAGCCAACTGCGTTGCCTGTCATATGGCCGACGGTGGTGGTGGCATTGGACCAAACTTGGCAGATAATTACTGGATATTAGGAAATGATATCAAAGGTGTATTTGAAACTATTTCTGAAGGTGGTCGCGCTGGTAAAGGCATGGTGCCATGGAAAACTGAATTAAAACCTCTAGAAATGGCACAAGTTGCAAGCTATGTGCTGCAATTTCAAGGTACAACACCTGCAAATCCTAAACCCCCAGAAGGTGAACTAGTTGAACCAGCCGAGAATGATAAAACTGAATCTGACGTAGAAAATCAGGGTGATGAAACAGAAATTGAAGAGGAAACTACTTCAGTTGAAGAAACTACTGTTGCCAAGAATTAAATAAAAATTTAATAGCTCCCAAATGGAAACCCCAGAAAACGAAATCTTTAGAGATTCGATTGGCACCGTCAACAAAGACGGCAAGCGCAATTGGGTATATCCAAAAAAACCTTCGGGTCCATTATATGAAAAAAGAAAGCTGGTAAGCTATATTTTATTGGCTTTCTTATTTGTTAGTCCGTTTATAAAAATAAATGGTAACCAATTTTTGATGTTCAATGTATTAGAACGCCGTTTTAATATTTTCGGATTTCCTTTTTGGCCACAAGATTTTCATTTGTTTGTGATATCAATGATTATTGGCGTCATTTTCATCATCTTGTTTACCGTTGGATTTGGTAGAATTTTTTGCGGCTGGATTTGTCCGCAAACCATTTTTATGGAAATGGTTTTTAGACGCATAGAATATTGGATTGATGGGGACAGAAATAAGCAAATTCGTTTAGACAAACAAAAATGGAATGCGGAAAAAATAAGAAAACGACTTTTTAAATGGAGCATTTTTTTATTTATCTCATTTTTAATTTCAAATATTTTTCTAGCCTATCTTATCGGAAGCGATAAATTACTAAGATACGTGAGTGAAGGTCCAGCCGATAATTTAGGGACTTTATTCCCCCTACTAATTTTCACTGCGGTTTTCTATTTTATTTTTGCTTGGTTTAGAGAGCAAGTTTGCATCATCGCTTGTCCATACGGTAGACTGCAAGGTGTTTTACTGGATAATAAATCCATTGTTGTTGCCTACGATCACAAACGAGGCGAAGACGAAAACGGCCGTAAAAAATGGCGTAAAAATGAAGATAGAAAGGCACTTGGTCATGGCGACTGTATTGATTGTTTTCAGTGCGTTCATGTGTGTCCAACTAATATTGATATTAGAAACGGAACGCAATTAGAATGTGTTAATTGTACCGCATGTATAGATGAGTGCGATGACATTATGGAAAAAGTTGGGCTACCTAAAGGCCTTATTAGATATGCCAGCGAAAACGAGATTGAAAAGAAAGAAAAGTTCAAGATTACAAATCGTATGAAAGGCTATATAGCCGTACTCATTATTTTAACTGGTATTCTTTTGGGTATGCTAGCGTTACGAACCGATGTTGATGCTAAAATTCTTAGACTTCCCGGCCAACGATATGAATACAAAGACGATAATATAGTGAGCAACGTTTTCACCTATAAATTATTGAATAAAACCATCAACGATTTTGATAATGTAAGATTTGAAATTCGTGGGATTAAAGGAACTATCAATGTGGTAGCACATGAAAACAACCAAATTATTGTTCCAGCAGAAGGCTTTGCAGAAGGTACGTTGTTTATAGAATTAAAAAAGAATTTACTAAAAGGAGACAAAAACAAACTAACCATCGATATTTATAATAACGAACAGCTCATTGAAACCACAGAAGTAAATTTCTTGGGTCCAAGAAGCTATTAATAACAAACAAATGAAAATTAACTGGGGAACTGCCATCGTATTAGCATTTATAGGCTTTGTAGCCTTTATCATGTATTTTGTAATAAGTATGTTAACCAACGATAAATACGATCACGACTTGGTAGTTGAAAATTACTACCAACAAGAACTTAAATTTCAAGAGTCAATTAAAAATGAAGAAAATGCTAATAACTTAAGCGAACAAATTACTTGGAAAAAAACAACTGAAGGTATGCTTATTACCTTTCCTAAAAACATAGATACCAATGAAATAAACGGAAAAGTGTTCCTTTATAGACCATCTAATAAAAATCTGGACTTTGAAATGTCAATTTCATTGTCTAATCACACATTGCTCGTACCTGACAATCGTTTATTAGATGGTCGTTGGAACCTTTCAGTTGAATGGGTTTATAAGAATATTAAATATTTATTTAAAGAAAATATTACATATTAGTGGTTTTTGGTTTAGGGTTTATGGTTAGTAAATAATTTAAAATACAATTAATGCTCTATTCGGCTTTTATATTAGGATTATTGGGGAGTTTGCACTGCGTTGGTATGTGCGGACCCATTGCTTTTATGTTGCCAGTAGATAGATCTAATTCCTTTAAAAAAATCACTCAAATTAGCATGTATCACATTGGCCGCTTATTGGCTTATGCTACCATTGGTTTGGTGTTTGGGCTGATTGGCAAAAGTTTGTATATCTTCGGAATGCAACAGCAGCTTTCTATTGTTATCGGAATATTAATGATTGTTGTGGTACTTCTTCCTTATAAATATATTGGAAAATTTAATCTGGCAAAACCACTTTATCAAGCCATAGGTTATATCAAAAAAAGTTTAGGCCAAGCGCTGCATAAAAAGACAGCCGATACCTTTCTTACCATTGGTTTCCTCAACGGATTTTTACCTTGTGGTTTGGTATACATGGCCGTTTTTGGTGCCATCGCTATGGGCAGTTATGCACAAGGAAGTTTGTATATGGTTTTGTTTGGCTTAGGAACTATTCCGTTAATGACCGCAGCTATCTACTTAGGTAAATTTCTTAACAGCACCATAAAACAGCGTATTCAAAAAGCAATTCCCGTATTTGTGGTAATTATTGGAGCTTTGTTTATTTTAAGAGGTTTGGGTCTCGGTATTCCATACATTTCTCCTGCTCCGATTGTTGAAATGGTGTCGGCGGAAATGAATTGTCATTAAAAAAAGCACCCTTAATTTAAGGATGCTTTTTGGCTATTAAATATTGAAGCTACTTTTAAATCCTAAAAGTTATCACCGGCAACACCGAGTGATTGGCAATATCCTCAGAAATGCTACCTTCAAAGAAATGGGCGATACCTTTTCGGCCATGGGTTGACACGGCTATTAAATCGGCGCCAACTTTATTGGCGTAATTCAAAATGCCCTTTTCTATATTATAATCTGAAAAATAAACAACATCGTTTAGTTTTTTCAAATTACCTTCGGTTTTCTTTAGAAATTCAGCCACACGTGCCTCCATTTCATTGGTACTTTTAAATGCGAAATCAGGTAGATTTATGAATAATAAGTGCAGTTTACTTCCCATATTTTCAAAAAACTTAGAAACCTTAATGTAAGAAGCAATCGATTCATCTGTAAAATCGCAACCGTAAACCACATTTTCAAAATGCATATTACTTGGCTTGTTTTTAATGACCAACACTGGAATATCCGAATGGCGTACCACACGCTCGGTATTGGAGCCTATGAATATTTCGCTCATGCCACTAGTGCCGTGCGAACCCATAATGACCAAATCGGCGTGTTCGGCTTTAGCGATTTCGTTTAATTCGCGAAAAACTTTAAAACGTTTGACTATTGGTGTAACCTTTACATCTTTTAAGAATTTCTTACTAATAAAATCTTCAAATTGCTTTTCGGCTCTTTTAATGAAAAACAAGTCTTTTAATTGGTCATTAGAATCGGATTGAGAAAACGAAGTTTCAGATAGTTCTAACATGTGGATTGCTAGAATTTCAGAATTATTTCGTTTTGCCAAAATTGCTGCGGCCTCTGCTGCATATTCAGAATGTTTAGAAAAATCTACAGGAACGATAATTTTTTTCATGATAATGGTGATTTAGTTAATTAGTTTCCTCATTATTAAAGGAACCTTTGCGGTTATAAAATTATATAGTCATCGAAAATAACTGTGTTTTTGGCTGATGCGCCTTCAAGCGTAAATCAAAAGCCATACAAATATTTCTTATAAACGGCTTACCTTGGTTATGCACCTCAATATTATTGGCATTGATGGTAAGTAAATGGTCTTGCTCAAAAGGTTGGAGCGCTATTAACACCTCAGGAAGCTGATCGAATTTTTCTTTATCTTCATCCCAATTAGTTTTAAAGTTGCACATTAAATTAAGTATGTGTTGTCTTATTACAAGATCTTCTGACGTTAAATTATGACCTCGAAATATGGGTAAATTACCGTTTTTAACTTGCTCTGTATAGGCTTCTATAGATTTTTCATTTTGTGCAAAACCCAACCAACTATCGCTAATTGAGGACACACCCAAGCCAATCATTACAGAAGTTTTTGAAGCTGAGTAGCCCATAAAATTACGATGTAAGTGGCTGTTTTCAGTTGCCTTAAAAAGCAAATCCGTTTTTAGTGCAAAATGATCCATGCCAATTTCAATATAGCCAATTTCTTCAAGCAATTTTTTACCAGTTTCATACTGTTGTCGCTTACTTTCAGGAGTTGGTAAATCTTCATCTTTAAAACCACGTTGCCCGTTACCTTTTATCCAAGGTACGTGTGCATAGCTATAAAATGCTATGCGATCTGGCTTGAGCAGATTAGTATAATTTATGGTATTGACAACATTTGCCACTGTTTGAAAAGGTAGACCGAAAATTAAATCGTGACCAACCGATGTATAGCCAACTTTTCTAGCTAATTCAGTAACCTTTTTCACATTTTCAAACGGTTGAACTCTATGAATGGCTTTTTGAATATTCAGATTATAATCTTGAACCCCAAAACTTACACGTCTAAAACCAAGATCAAACAAGGTTTGTAAATGTGCTTCCGTAGTGTTGTTAGGATGTCCTTCAAAACTGAAATCATAACCATTTGCGAGCGCTGCACTGCTAATTATGCTATTAATCAGAAAGTGAAGTCGTTCTGGTGCAAAAAAGGTGGGCGTACCACCGCCAAGGTGAATCTCTTTTATAATGGGCTTCTCTGGCAATAAATCACAATAGATTTGCCATTCTTTCAAGAGCGTTTCTATGTAAGGTGTTTCAACCTCATGCCTTTTTGTAATGCGCTTATTACAACCGCAAAACGTGCATAATTGCTCGCAAAATGGTAAATGAATATAAAGGCCAATACCTTCGGTTTGATTGGTGGTTTGAAATGTTTGTATAAGTAACTTTTTATATACTGAGACCTCAAAAGCCGTCTCGTCCCAATAAGGAACTGTTGGATAGCTTGTGTAGCGCGGTCCAGCCACATTGTATTTGTTAATTAACGAAGTGCTCATACCTAAAATATTATCACAAATTTATGGTAATTATGATGTGCGAAAAATGACGAGCATCATGTATAAACATAGAATTAATACCCTATCTTTAAACGATTACAACTTCGCGGTTTCTAAAAAAGAAAAGTTGTGGTTTTAAATTCTAAGAAAATTAACGTAATTTCGGAATGAATTAAAGAGTTTAGTAATTATTACAAACTAGTACATTCAGAAAATAATCTATAGAAATGAAAAAGAGACAATTCTTAAAATTAACAGGAATCGCAACAACCGGTTTAGTATTTACGCCATCTATGCTATTAAGTTGCAAAAACAACGAAGAAAAAGAAGCTGCAGAAACCGTTAAAGAATTGACTGCTTCAAATACATTCGAGCTACCAAAACTAGAATACAGCTATGATGCTTTAAATGAGGTGATTGATGCACAGACCATGGAAATTCATCACAGTAAACACCATCAAGGTTATACCAATAATTTAAATAAAGCCTTAGCCGAAAAAAATATTTCAGGAAAAACCATAGAAGACATTTTAAAAGCTTCAGATTTACCTACTGCTATTAGAAATAATGGTGGCGGATATTACAACCATTGCCTTTACTGGGAAGTTCTTAAGCCTGGAGGCGCAATGCCTGATACTTTAAAAACTAAAATTACCGATGCATTTGGCTCTGTTGAAACTATGCAGAACGAATTGAAAAGTGCTGGTGCCACACAGTTTGGTTCTGGTTGGGCTTGGTTGTGCCAAGATGGCGACAAGCAATTATTTATCACTTCTACTGCCAATCAAGATAATCCTTTAATGGCATCTGAAACAAAAAAGGGTCACCCTATTCTAGGCATTGATGTTTGGGAGCATGCGTATTATTTAAAATACCAAAACAAACGTGGTGACTATTTAAATAATATACTTAGAATTGTAAATTGGGAAGTTGTGGCTTCTAAAATGATATAATAAAAACTTAACATCACACAAATGAAATTAAAACACTTTACTTATTTTATTCTTCTTGTTTTTTCATTGAATTCTTGCAAAAACGATCCAAAAGAAACTGAAGTCAACACCACGGAAACTGAAACAAACGTGGTGTCGACTCCGATAAAAGCTGTTAAATCTATGTCTAAAGAAATTAAAAAGATACGACTAGATTTACAAGTTTTGAATGAAAGCAATGTAACAACCAAAGGTGTTTTTAGTGATCAGGCTGGTGCGGTTGCTTTGCTAGCTTCAATTAAAGGAGAACCGCAAACTACTTACGCGGGAGAAATTATGGAGTTAAAATCGAATAATACTACAGATATAAATAGCTCTAATCTTAAAATATGGACTCCAAATGGCGATAAAAGTACTGGTAAAATACCAGCAGTAGTTACCGATGACAACGGAAGAACAGCCATGAGTTTTTCTACTTCGAGCTGGTGTATAGACTGTGAAGATGCCAATAAAAATATTAAAGGAAAAGTATTTGTAATTAGCGAGCAAAAGGAAAAGGACAATGCCTTTAAAATTGTAGCAGCAGGAATTATAGAATAAGCTATACAGTATAATTTCAAAATTTACCAATGGTAGACATAGAACAATTAGTTCAAGAATTTCAAAATAAAAATGAAAAGGCATTCCAAAAGCTTTATGGAATGTACCATCACAGCATTAATGGTATTATCTATAATATTGTAAAAGATGCCGACATTGCAGATGAACTTACTCAAGACGTTTTTGTGAAAGCCTGGCAAA
>NZ_DAISXK010000052.1:0-18711 GCF_036825875.1 Paucihalobacter sp.
CGTTTTTTTGTTTGAACTATTTTCAGCACGGAGTGCTGTCAGGATCAGCGCAGCTTATCCTGCTTCGTGATGGTTATAAGGAGAACCCTATACTAATTTTCTAGCTCGCTTGAGCGTTTTTTTGTTTGAACTATTTTCAGCACGGAGTGCTGTCAGGATCAGCGCAGCTTATCCTGCTTCGTGATGGTTATAAGGAGAACCCTATACTAATTTTCTAGCTCGCTTGAGCGTTTTTTTGTTTGAACTATTTTCAGCACGGAGTGCTGTCAGGATCAGCGCAGCTAATCCTGTAGAGTCCTAAATAAGGTTGATTGTTTGAAAGGAAATTTCGGTTGTACTAAGTGTTTTTTGGGTAAGCCTAGGGCTGTTATAAAAATGGATTGTAAATCCGCGCTATCGGGTTTTTATTTCTTAATGGTGATGCCTCCAGTCATTTCTAAGTCGGTTGGTTTTTCAAAATAATCTTCCATAAATTCAAAATTTTCTTTAGTTACTTCAAATTCGAAAGTCCCGCCTTTTTCAGCATTTCTTTTCATTACCCGCTTTAGCCGTGTTTCTTTTGGTATGTCTAAAAAGTGAGTTGTTAATTTGTAGTTATTCAATTTGGCAAACTTTCTGAATTTTTCACGGTGTTCAAATTTTGAAAGACCTAAATCGAGAATTGAATCAGTATTTGCGTTTTCTAACTGTATAACCAGATCTAATATCATTTTTTCTGCGCGCTCTATTCTCTCAAGGAACCACTCTAAACCGTCAGTGGGTTTTTTGTCGGCAAGGAATAAAGTATTGTTCCATTTATCAATGGAAAAAATAATTCCGTTTGTAGACTTTCTCAATTCGTTTGCGTAAGTTGTTTTTCCTGAGCCTGTATTTCCTACTATAAGGTGAATCATTTTATTTGTTTTAAATAGTGGTTACCTTAGGTAAATTGTATATTGAGAATTAAGTACCCTTTGTGATATAATTACTTTATATATGAAGCAAATTGAAATCAAATTAATGATTTATTGAAATTAGTGTGCGATTAATTCTGTTATTTAGTACAAATAACTGCTTTCATATTACAAATTACATCCAACGCAGGCCGGTTGCACTAAAAAAATTCTGGCCGTATAATCTAAGACTTTTCAAATCAGGTTTTGTTACAATTGTTTTTAACCTTCACCACAGGAAATGAAGATTTGAAAGCGGCTATTATTTTGACGTTTTCATTCCAAATAGTGGCATGAGTATTTTCACTCTTTTTATAAAAAATTCATAGATCATGAAACTACCAAGGAAGGTACCAATCACTACTATCACAAATTTCAACCACGTAGGTAGTTCCAATGGAAATAGGAGCAGGGAGGTGAGGTATATAACCACCATATGAATGATATAAATCGGATAGGCAGCCCTACTTAAATATCGCAATAGTGAAGTGTTTTTGTTCAAATATTTATGGGTAAGGCAAAGACCGAAAAAATCCAAAAATTAGATTCTATAACGAGTAACAGGTGCTGCACTTGCATTTGTGCCACAAAAAGACGGTTACCATATAAGGCAACAGCAATAATCAGGAACAACCACTTCCATTGAAGTAGCATGTTCCAAAATGCATGCCCTGCAAGCATAAAACAAAATCCAAAAAAGAAAGCAATCAAACCCAAAAAGAATCCGTGCCAGGTCATCGCATACATTTCATAAATAGCAGGCTTTACCAAAATAATCTCAATCATAAAAATGCAAACCACCATAAGCAGTCCCAACGGCTTACTGAAGAGGCGTTTCAACACTTTCACGATTTTAGCCTGCGCATTTAATTTGAAATAATAGAAAATTGGAAGCAGCAAGAGTACATACATAAATAGGTTTGCAAGAAACCATAGATGTCCAGCATTGGGCAGGTAGTGGATATCTCTCGAATAATAATACTGGTTTAGAAAGAGGTGTAACGGTACTATACAAATAAAGCCAAATAAAAAGGGTATTAAAATTCTTTTGGTTCTTTCGGTAAGCAGTTGTTTCCAGTTTCTGTTTTGGAGGGCAAAATAAACGCCCATCCCAGATACAAAAAACAAAATAGGGATTCTCCATACATTGAGCATTGCCATTACCGGCCATAATGCCGTTAAGGATTCTCCATTGGTAATGAAACCAATCATAAACCCCCAAGGTTGAAAGCCAATGGCTGTGTGATAAATTAGCAGTAAACCAATGGCAATTACCCTTAAGGCATCAATGTCGTGCCTTCTTGAAGTCTCGGTCATTTCAAAAACTATTTTAAAAGGGAAGCTACTTCAGGCCGAGTCTTCTCAATATATCCCAAATCCAATTTAAGACCCATGGGCTCCAGCATGGCACTTAGGCCTTTATACACATCTTTAGCCTCGGTAAAGGCGCCAGCAACAGTTTCATAAGGGGTCTGACCATACGCATTCTTAATCGTTCTGTTTGCGCCCTTGTCTAATAGAAGTTTGACAATTTCAGGTCTACAGAAAAATGCCGCAATGTGTAGAGCTGTTGAGCCGTCATTGTTTTGAATACTTAAATCAGCATTGGCATTAATTAGCATAGTTGCCATTTCTGTTTTATTAAAAACAATTGCTGTCATTAAAGGGGAAGAACCATTCATCGGTTCCTTCTCTTTAAGGTCTTTTCCGAATTCAATATGTTGTTTTAGAGTCTCCATATTATTGGTAATAATTGCTGTGTGAATAGCTACTTTCGGTGCTTTGCCTTCTGTTGATTTAGCATCGTTTTGTCCGTTACAAGAGGTAGCTAAAAAGCAGGTGGCTACTATTAAAATGTAGGTTAGTTTGATTTTGAATTGATTTTTCATGTTGACTATTATTTGATAATTATTAGTATTTTCTTAATTATTCGCAGAAGGCATCAAATAATCACAGTTAGTTAACAACTATGTTTTTGACCAAATGTCATAGGGTCGCCTTTATGAGTGTTACTGTCTAACTTTATTGATTTTTTAGGGTAGTTATAGGTCTTCCTTGAATTCCAGAATATCCCCGGGCTGACATTCCAATGCTGTGCAGATTGCTTCCAGTGTGCTGAATCGCATCGCTTTGGCCTTGCCGGTTTTTAATATGGAAAGATTGGATAAAGTAATGTCCACTTTTTCAGAGAGTTCATTGAGCGACATTTTTCGTTTCGCCATCATGACGTCCAGGTTTACAATTATTGCCATAACTTAAATAGTAAATTCGTTTTCGTTTTGAATATCTACTCCTTTTTTGAAAATAGTTGCAATAATATAAATTACAGCTCCCATTAAAATAAAGGCTTGACTATCGGCCCAAAATTGGTTTAAGCCATCGGTGACAAAACCGTGATGCATTAGGTTTTTAGTCATCTGTTTAGCAATATAGCTGAACAGTCCAATGGTAATAGTGAAATAGCTAATTTGCAAAATTTGGTTAGAAACAAAAGTGTTGAAAGGTTTTGTTAGATCCATTTTGTGCATAAGTCTGATAACTATATAGAATAGAAAAGCTTTTAAAATTGAAATGGATAGAATAAAGCTATAGATTCCGAAAAATGCCATTTTGCTGTCTTCATACATTTCAGATAAGTCTAGTTTTTGATAAAGATTTTGAATAGATTCAGGTTTAAAAAGACTGAAAAAGAAATTTACAATCAAACCTCCAGCTTCAATGCACAAGCCGATAAAGATGATCCAGGCCACAATATGTAAGCCTCTAAATACGAAGTTATTTGTTTTTGTCATGACGTATAAATTTTAAGGATTATAAATTATTAGGAAAAATGGGTGTTATATGGTTAGTTTGTTCAACGATTCAATTGCAATGCCTCTTTTAAATACTTGTGCAATGGTCAAAACAATGGCCGCCGTTAATAAAAATTCTGCACCACCATTTGTGTATTCCCACAAATTAGTTAAAACGATTCCTTTATGCGTGAGCCATTGGTTAAATGCTGAACTAAGGATAGAAACGACTCCTATATTTAAAGCTACAAAACCAATGCTTACAATTAATTTTTTGACTTCGGTGGTAAAAGGCGATAAGACCTTGGCGATCGTGAAAATTTTGACAATCCAATAAAATAGATAAGCCTTGAGTCCCCAATTGATTATGATTAAAAAAACCATACTCATATAATGCCATTTATCATAGGCCATTAACTGCGACAAGTCCAAGCCTGAATAAAGGACTTCTGCTGCAATCGGATTTATAAAAAGACTAAAAGATAGGGTAAAAATTAAAGTGCCAGCTTTAATACAAAGGCCTAAAAAAAGTATCCAGGAAACTATATTTAGGGTTTTTAAAATAAGGTTTGGTTGTGATGACATAGGTAGTATAATTATTATTCTACAATGCAAATATTAGAAAATATTTATTGAAAAACAATAAAAAACTATTAATAAACAAAAAATAATTACCCTTTAACGGTTAATACGGTCAGAATCATTAAAATAAGTAGCACATTTATTTTAAAGGATTAAAGTTTTAACTTATTAATGATGAAGGGTTGTCGGTTGTCTGTTGTCTGTTGTCTGTTGTCAGTCCTAAATAAGGTTGGCCCTTTTGAAGTTGGTGAATGATTAATTATTTTTATGGTTTATTATAAAAAATAGATTATGCCGCCAACCAACATCCACCTCACCAAAAAGCTAGAAAAGCTGGTAAAAAAATTAGTTTCGAAGGAACCAGAAGGCAGTGATACTTTACTGGGTAATTGGAACGCTACCGTATTTTACGTCGATCGAAAAAAATGCTGGTTAATCACCAACGCCGTCACTAAGTACAATGTGGTGCTTACCGATATCAAGGCTTCCGATTTAAAAAACATAGAACACCTATTTAAAAATGCTTTTTACGGTCAGTTGGTTTATGACGGAATCATTACAGATTTCGAAACCATTAATGCGGCTATTGGGTCACTACAATTCCTACCAACCAATAATGATCGCAGTACCTTGGGATTCCAAAACCACAGCTTAGAAGCCTTAGATTGGTGGAAATACCAATACGGTGGTTTAGACAATATGGCCATTAAGGAATTAACACATCGACTTAACACCAGTCCGTTTCGCAATGGTGGCCGTCGCGCTATGAATAAATCTACGACGCCTATTAAGGAAATGAAAGTGTTGTTGTTAGGGTGATTTATTTCGAATGTAATTTTAAAATTATAATTTCGATTCAATTAAAAGTAAATAGATATTAAGTTATTTATTTTTATATGTTTAGACTGCTAGTGATTAGAAATGTAAGCTTTTAATTAGCCAATTTGAACTGATCTACAAATACAATCTTCATCTTCTCGAAAAGGAATTTTAAAAAATATAAATTGTTTAAATTTAAATTTTAACATTAGTTAAATAAAGTTTATATATTTACGCAGCCCGTTTAGAATTAATAGCAAATAAATTCGTCAATCATTAATAAATAATGGGGACTTAGGTTCCCACAAATGAAATTTTGCTATTCATGAAATCCAATCTGAAACTCCTTGCGGTTATCAGTCTTATAGTACTTGTAGCTTTTACTGCCTTCAGTTTAAACATTAAACTTATAATTGAAGATATTGGGTTAACAGCTGTAAATAAAAGTGACTATAAAATTTTGGCACCCAATGCCAGTATATCTGGAACTACCCAAGTATGCCGAAACGAAACACCCCTTCCTCAAATAACCTTTACAGGTTCAGCTGGTGATGCGCCTTATACATTTACTTATACTATTAATGGCGGCGCACCTCAAACTGTAACCACTGCAGGAAATAATAATTCAGTTACAGTAAATGCACCAACAGGTACAGCAGGCACTTTCACGTATGCCTTGGTAAGTGTTGAAGATAGCAATGGTGATGAAGATAATGCTTCGGGAACGGCAGTGGTTACTGTCGGTAGTCCGCCAACGGTTGACTTTACTTTTAATAATGCAAGTGCCTGTTCGGGCACGCCTATTACATTTACACCGGTGGTTACTGGCAATGGACCTTTCCAATATCAGTGGAATTTTGGCGATGGTGGGTCGTCAACACAATTATCACCAACGCGCAGTTATAACGCCACTGGATGTGGGTTTACAAATTTTACCGCCAGACTTACGGTAACCGACAGTAATGGTTGTGTGGTTGAAGCTTCAAAAGTTATTAATGTTGAACAAAGACCCAATATGGAATTTGTGGATTTAGATGCCCAGTTTACAGAACCCTTTGATAATTGTGGCAATAATACAACCGACCCAGAGTACACCGTAAACGTTGGAAATGTATCACCCTCAGATTCTTGTATTGTATCTTATGACATCAATTGGGGTGATGGGAGTTCGGAAACAGATATTACCTTTCCCCTAAGTCATACCTATTTGAGTTTAGGATCCTTTAATATGACTATTACTGGCTATGGCGATTCAGGCTGTGTGAGTACCGAAACAATTCTCGTTAAAAACTCATCCAATCCCGTAGGAGCGATTGAAATTCCAGGTAATACCGTGAATCTTTGTCTGCCTGTTAATTCCATAAATTTTTCCATTGGTTCTTGGGGACAAAACCCTCCAGACACTTTCTATACGGTTAATTATGGCGATGGGACAGTACTTACTTTTACCCAAGACGATTTAGAAAGTTCTGCGTTTTATAACGCGGCCAATCCTGCCGCTTCGCAAAATTTTCCTATTCCTCATACCTACACCGATTCTAATTGCCCTGATGTGAATTATACAGTTATTTTAAACGTCACAACCTCATGCGGTGAGTCGATTTTAACTGCAGGACCTATCATTATTCTTAAAAGACCTGAAGTCGATTTTGCAGTCGATCCTAATTCTTGTGTAAACACCGAAGTTCAATTTACCAATACATCCACCGATGGTTTCAACCAAAACTGTAATACGAATGCCGCATTTTTTTGGGATTTTGGTGATGGAAACACATCAACCTTAGAAAACCCAACGCACATTTATACAAGTCCAGGAATTTACACAGTGTCTCTTTATGCTGAAAATTTTTGTGGTGAAACCGACCCAATAAGCAAAACTATTTGTATAGAACCCGAAATAATTGCAGATTTTTCTATAAATACTGATGAAGGTTGTTCGCCTTTTGGCCTAACTGTTAACAATACCACAGATGTATCTAATTTATGTGGAGCCGAAACATTTGAATGGTCTGTTGAATATAACTCAGACTACTGTGGCACCACCCCCGAAACCTGGAGTTTTACCAATGGTACCGATGAAAATTCATTCGAACCTCAATTTCTGTTTGAAACAGCTGGCATCTATACTATTATGCTTACTGCGACCAATTCTTGTGGTAGCACCACCACACAATCAGAGGTTAACGTTACTCAGCCGCCAATTGCTGGTATAGTGCCTATTGATGACGCCTGTGGTCCTGTTAATGTTTCACCTGTAGCTAATGTGCAAGGATGTATACCTTTAGGCTCTGCCATATCCTATAGTTGGTCTTTTCCAGGTGGCACACCAGCAACTTCTAACCAATTGAGTCCTGGAACCATAAATTATGCAGCTCAAGGAGATTATGAAATTATCCTTACAGTGACCAACGACTGCGGCACTGTGACGACCACACAAAATTTTAGTATTAATGCTTTACCGACCATTACCAATACCAATACTACCCAAACCATATGCTCTGGTCTCAGCACAGAAGCCATTTTAATGACCGCTAACGAACCACTTACCACATTTACTTGGACTGCCAATGCGCCCCCAAATATTTCTGGTTTTATCGCCACAGGTACAGGCGACACCATTCCTGCACAAACTTTAATTAATACGGGAAATACAGTTCAAACCCTTATTTACACGGTGTTGCCCGAAATTGACGGCTGCATTGGGGATCCTGTTAACTTTGAGATAGAAGTGGAGCCAGCACCGTTTATAGACAACCAACCTCAAGGAGATGCCGTTTGCTTAAATGGTGCTATTGCCGATTTGTTGGTCGGTTTTGATGGTTTAGGAACACCAACTTACCAATGGTATCAAAATACAGTTGATAACACTACTTCAGGAACTTTAATTGCAGCTGCTACATCAGCAGCTTATACGCCTGCTACCGATGTAGTCGGTGAGATTTACTATTATGTAGTATTGAATTTTGGTTCAGGTGGATGCAACGAATTGGTGTCCAATACCGCATTGGTAGCAGTAACGCCGGCAGCGCAAATAGATGTACAACCCTTAAATTCCCAATCCATTTGTGTTGATGGCATAGCCAATGAACTGTTTGTGAATGTTTCTAACGGCGCAGGAACACCAAATTACCAATGGTTTAGCAATACCACCAATAGTAATACAGGTGGAACGTTAATTCCAGGAGCAACCACATCAAATTATACGCCACCCTCATTTTTATCAGCAGGTACTTTTTATTATTATGTTGAGATTAACTATGCAGCCAGTGGTTGTACACCTTTAAGCAGTGAAGTGTCAGAAATTGTGGTCGTTGAAGATCCCGAACTAACACTACAACCAATACCATTGCAAGAATTATGTCAAAATACCGCCGCAGAAACCTTAGAGGTCGCTGTTTCTGGTGGACTCGGTAATGTGAGTTATCAGTGGTACATCAATGCGGCTAACAACAATACTACTGGAACGGCCATAGCGGGTGAAACTGCCAACAGTTTTATCCCTACGACCGCCACGGTCGGCACGTTTTATTACTATGTGGTGGTCTCTCAGGACGTCTCAGGCTGTGAGGTAACGAGCGATCCTGCTGAAGTAGTTATTAGTGCCGGTGCGCAGTTCTCCTCACAACCACAGTCTCAAATTATATGCCTTGGTGACACACTCGCAGACCTACAGGTTTCTTTTCAAAATGGGACTGGGACACCCGATTACCAATGGTATGTGAATAGTGTTAATAGTAATAGTGGAGGCACGCTTATTCCAGGAGCTACAGCGGCCACTTTTTCACCACCAGCCAATACTGTTGGAACGTCTTTTTATTATGCTGTTCTTACCTTTAATTCAGGTGGTTGTTCTGAAATTATTTCTGAGGTTGCCGAAATAACCATCAATAATACGCCCAATATCAGTAATACCGACTTGTTAATTTGTAGTGGTAACGACTTTAGTTACGTTCCAGACGAAAGTGCAGGGGATGTGGTACCTGAAAATGTCCTTTACAGTTGGGATATGCCAACGATATCACCAGTTGGAAGTATCACGGGTGGATCAGCCGAGCTAACGCCCATTTCAGAAATCACACAAACACTTACCAACACGACCTTAGCACCTGCAACAGTTGTTTATACTATAACACCCATTTCTGGAGACTGCGAAGGCAATCCATTTACTGTAACGGTCACGGTGAATCCATCCATAAGTGTGGATTTGGTACAACAAAATAATACCTGTTTTGAATCGGATAATGCATCCCTTCAGATTTCAATTTCTGGCGGCGTACCATTCACAACAGGTGCAGCATATTTCATAAATTGGGCTGGTCCTAATGGATTTATTAGCAGCGACGAATCGATTTCTAACTTAGAAGCAGGTACCTATACACTCACTATTGAAGATGATGGTGGTTGTCCGTATTCAGAAAACCTTGTCATTACAGAGCCTGAAATATTGGAATTTGAAACCATTAACTTTAACCCTGATTCCATATCTTGTTTTGAAGCTAATGACGGCGCTATTGCAATTACCGTATCTGGCGGAACTCAGCCTTACACCTATACTTGGACTCGAAATGGTCAACCTTTTTCAACCGACGCCAGTATTGCTAATTTAGAGCCTGGAACTTACGTAATTACAGTTACTGACGCCAACAACTGCGGACCCATCACAGAAACCTTCAACTTGGTAGAACCGCCCTTGTTGACTTTGACATTGGGCAATGTAAATGAAGTTTTGTGTTTTGGCGATGCAACAGGTGCCATTGACATCACAGCGGCTGGCGGACGACCAGACTATACTTATAACTGGATAGGACCTAACGGATTCAGCAGTGCCGATCAAAATATTAATAGTCTGGAAGCAGGCAGTTACACGGTAACGGTCACCGATACCTCAGGTTGTGAGGAAGTGCTTCTGGTGGACTTGACTCAAAATGAACCGATAAGCATTGACGTTTCCGCTACTGAAATTGCCTGCTATGGTGATAATGATGCCAGTATAACTATTAATGCCATCGCAGGTGGTGTGGCACCTTATGCCATTGCATGGAGTAATTTTGGTACTGGTTTTACCCAAACCAATTTGGGGCCTGGAACTTATGTGATTACTATTACAGATGCCGAAAATTGCAGTAGAGATTTTCCTGTAATTATTGAAGAACCACCTTTGTTTGTCATCAATCCAGAGGTAACACAAATATCCTGTGCTGGTGAAAACGATGCCAGTATTGTACTTAATTTTGAAGGCGGTGTTGACTCTATTGATGTCACTTGGAGCGACGACCCAAATGCTGGTCTTGACAGATTTAATTTAGCACCAGGCACTTATAGCGTAATCATCTCCGATGCACAACCCTGTAATATTGCAGCTAGTTTTACGATTTTTGATGTGCTACCATTACAAGCTTCAGCGCAAGTTACCGATGCTTTAGATTGCGACGAGCCAAGTAGTGGTGCTATCAACCTTTTAATTCAGGGAGGCACACCGCCATATCAGGTGGTATGGTCTAATGGCGCCACCACTGAAGACCTTTTGAATATTCCACCGAATACTTACACTGCTCAAATTACAGATGCCAATGGATGTACTTTGCAACAGAACTGGGAAGTCATTCGTTTTGAACCTTTGATTTTAACAGTCGATACCCAAAGTGAGGTTGATTGCGAAGCGAAAACCGTTGCACAAACATTTATAGCCCAAGCAAGCGGTGGTCAACCACCATTTACCTATAACTGGTCGAGCGGTACTGTAACAGGTTCCAACAATCAACAAATGACCACCGACCTAAACGGTTTGGTAACAGTTGAAGTCGTAGACGGCTTGGGCTGTAGTACCACTTTTAGTTTAAATGTCGCAACCCCAGAATTAGGAGATCCTGATTTTGAAGTAACCGCATTCGGATTTACAAATTTCGGCGTCTTCTCCATACAAGATCCCATTCAGTTTACAAATACGGCCACGGGTGATTATATTAGTGTGTTATGGAACTTCGGTGACGGAAGTTTTTCTTCCGAAGAAAATCCAATTCATACTTATGCCCAAGTTGGAAATTATGTGGTAACACAAACGGTAACCTATCCTTTTGGTTGTGTTTATACCAATGTAGTAACCCTAATTATTGAACCAGGATACAAACTAGAAATCCCCGATGCCTTTACACCTAATACAGACGGTATAAACGACTTTTTTGCACCAATTCATCGTGGACTTCAAAATTTAGAACTCAATATTTATGATACTTGGGGCAGCTTGATATACTCTGAATCTGGCGATAGCATTCAAGGTTGGGATGGCAATTTAAGAAACGGAGAAGCCGAAAACGGCAATTATCAATACACATTTTCAGCTAAAACATTCTATGGCGATACTATTAATAAAAGCGGTGCTTTTGTCATTATTAAATAATAATACGAGATGAGCATACGCCTTAGCATTATACTATGTCTTTTTTATACGTGTCGCCTGCTTGCACAAGACCCTATATTCACCCAGTCAAATTTTATTCAGGAAACCCTGAACCCGGGATTTTCTGGATTTGAAGATAATGGTCGTACGCATTTAGGCATCTTACACCGCACACAATGGCCTAATCTCAATCTTAAAATCAATACCCAATACGCTTTTTGGAACAAATCAGTCGATTTTGGTCCTGGTGACGGATTTGGTTTTGGATTTAGTTTATTGCGTCACCACGAGTCGTTTACCAATTATGGACATCACCAACTTAATGCCAATTATGCCCACCGCGTTAATTTAAGAGGTGGGTGGTTTTTTCGCCCAGGTGTAGAAGTAGGTGTGGGCACTAAAAATTTCCAGTTCCGCAATCTGACCTTGGCCGATCAAATCAATATAAATACTGGTGTTATTGCGCCAAATACAGTAGACCCCTTAGCCCTTAATAACGATGACGTCTGGTTTTTAGATATTGGGGCAGGTGTGGTATTTGAAAGAACAGAGATGAACGGTATTACCTATTGGTTTGGCGCTTCGGTTAAACACCTAAACCGTCCAAATATTTCCTTTGTACAAGGCGAAAACTTACCACTCAACATGCTATTTGCCGCACATGGCAACTTCAGATTCCCGTTTTTAAATGACTACAGCATCATGATGACTTCTAGCTTTTTACAACAAGGCGACTACAACCGTCTAGACTTAGGAGCCTTGTTTCAGGTCAATCAGTTTTTAATAGGCGTAACAGCGGCAACCAACCCCGCAGGAAACACGGGAAGTAGCCATCTCTTAACTTCAATTAACGGCTTTATTGGATTAGAATATACCGATTTTAGGTTTGGTTTATCATACGATGCCAATACTACTGGAATTGGGAGAACCAATGGTGTGTATGAAGTATCTGTAACTTATTTGTCGCGTTGTAGAAGCTGTAATACAGATCGGGGGAGAAAGCGATGAATTCTAAATTTCCTTTTCAGATTTGAGCTTAATTGTCAATGAACCCCGCTTAATCCAACTGCTGCCACCATTGTAGGAGACGTAAAGGCCTTTTGAGGTATTGGCAATAATTAAGGATGGTATAATTATAACTTCAATAACCAACTTTTTTTTATGGTCAATAAATCCTGATTTAAGCAGCGCCACTGTATGAATAGCACAACCAAAGCCTAATTTTTTTCTTCCTTTTACGGAATCCCGTAAAAATAATTTCTATAATTTTCATAGGTTTGCCTTTAGAAGAATATCCTTATATTTAATCGAAAATAAAAATTCAAATTGTTTAAATATAAATATTAAGTTGACTGCCCTAAATCACTTTAATTGAATGCATAACATCACAAGAATCATTGTCTTTGTTTGTCTTATGGGCTTGACCAACTGTCAAGAGCCTATTGCTTATACAGCTACCAACCCAAACTTAAAACGCACACATACCAGCAGCCAGAAAGCCCAAAAGTATGTAGATGGCAAAGTCATTAAAATAGCCGATGGCGATACCTTCACCATGATTTTCGATAATGGCTTTGAGGTAAGAGTGCGACTCAACGGCATTGACAGCCCTGAGAAGAAGCAAGCCTTTTCTAACAAGGCCAAACAAGCACTGTCGGCAATGATTTTTAAAAAGGAAGTTAGGGTTTACTATAAGAGCAAAGACAAATACGGACGGGTTTTGGGCGATGTTTTTATTGACAGTCTAAACGTTAATCACGAAATGGTCAAACAAGGCATGGCATGGCACTTCACACGCTATTCCGACGATAAAACCCTGGCAACCTTAGAACAAGAAGCGAGAAAAAACAGGGTAGGGTTGTGGGTAGATCCAAATCCTGTGGCGCCTTGGGAGTTTCGATTAAAATAACAGGATTTATGGATATTTTAAAAGTTGTAGCGGATTGTTTATTGTTCTTATTGCATTACTAAAATTAAATAATCCAAGTCACACGAAATGGGTAGGAGCGTGTGTCAAATTGAAAAATAAAAAACAACTTTTTTTACCATTTTACGAAAACCCGGAAAAACACCTCACACCATTCCCCTATTTTTGTAACCACCACAAGCCCAATAACACACCTTACTTTTTTAAGCGTTTGATTGTTAGGTTTTTTTTTGGGATTTGTTATATTTGAGGAAATTAACCAATAACATCATCATAAGCGGGATAATGATATCAAAGGTGATGAAAATACAATTTGGCATTCATTAAAGAAAGACAAATATGAAGATCATATTATTACTACTAATATTTTTTCTCACTCTTTTTGCCACAGCGCAAGAATCATTTTATGACCATGTAAATTTTGGAAAGTTCCAAAGTAATTATAGTAACACGGTAATTTATGATTCAGAAATACAATACAATCAATTTGGCTATTCAGGAGATGCTCCACTTTTTGTTCAAGTATGGTTTCCAACTCTGTTCAAGGAAAGAAATAAGTTTCTAAAATACGGTGATTTTGTCTTAAATAATATCCCATCAAATCTGACCCAAGTATATAAAGAGTTACAAAAGCAAATGGATCAAATAGCGATTCGAGACGGTGTTGCACATAATATTGAAACTAATGAACCTATAACGTATGCAGCAAATACAACGGCCGAAATACTTGAGCGATTAAAACAAATTGAAACAAGAAGTGTCAGTACTTCACTTCCACCGAAACTAGATTATCCGCTCATTGTTTATCATCATGGTTCACAAGGACTTTCAAACGAAAATTCAATAATGGCTGAGTATTTTGCTTCACTGGGATACATTTTTATCAGTGCTAACTTTCATCTTCCCTATGAAAACACGACATACGGATTATTGCCGTATGAGCTTGAAAAGGAAAATAAACACAATCAGAGTACTGCGAAAGCGCTAATAAATTTTGCCAAATCTTTAAGCCCACAAAATCAGGTATTTTACATGGGTCATAGTTGGGGAGCACAAGAAGGATGGTGTTTCCTAAATGATCCAACATGGGTAAGCGGTTTTGTATCTATGGAGACAACAATTGAATATAAAACAGATACACTGAAAATTAAGGAATTGTGGCCTTATGTTTATGACGCAATAAAAACAAAGAAAAATGTGTTTGCTATACCCATATTGACTTTCGCAGCTTATGATGAAGCATTATCCTTTGAGTTTTTTGAAGAAGTGAACTCTGAAGAGACAATTTATGCGTCCTATCAGAAACCTTTTACACATAATAGCTATACTTCAATGTATCTGATGCGCTACTTTCTTAGCAAAGGAATCAATCAACCTGATTCTGAATTGCTACTCACTCAAATAGAAGGATATATTGCTCATCTAAAATTGATATCTGCATTTACTGAATCGATATTAAATGATGAAAAATTTGACCTTACAAGCCATACTAACGCTTTCAAAATAAAACGAACGCCAACAATAAAGAAACGGCATTAAAACGACCGTTTATTCAAACCCTTATAGGCTATGTTGCGTCATTGTAAACAGAAAGTCCGTAAATGAAAGAAATCCTCATTAAACATATAAAAAACTTCATTCCTGTTTCGACTGAATTGACAGAACGGTTGCATGAAATTTCAACAACAAAAACTGTTGTAAAAGGAAGTTTTATACACAAGCCAAATAGGATTTGTGAAAGTACCTTCTTCATAAAATCAGGACTATTAAGGATTTTCTACAAAAAAGATGATAAAGAAATTACCGAAAATTTTTCGGCAGAAAACGAATGGATTACTTCCATTTATAGTTTCATGAAAAATGTGCCTGACAACTGCTACATAGAAGCATTAGAAAATTCAGAGCTAATTGTTATAAATATGTTGCAGCTCGAAAAATGTTTTGAAGATTTTCCCGAAATGGAACGATTTGGCAGAATTTTGATTTCTAACTATTTTATTCAACAATCTGAAAGGATAATTTCTATGCAGTTTCATTCAGCTAGAGAAAAATATGAATTTTTTTGTAAGACTTCAAAAGGCAAACTGCAGAGAGTTCCACTTGGGATGTTGGCTTCTTATTTAGGGTTTACACAAGAAACATTAAGTAGAATAAGAGCTGAGAAGTCCACTTTTTGATCTACATCAAATTGACTAATTATATTGTTTGCTAATTTTGAATTTTTTAATTAACTAAATTAAAAAATGAGTAATAAGTCTTATGCAATCGTTGGTTTTTTAGCTCCAACAATATTTTGGTTAACATACTTTGTAATGACTAATCAAAGAACTGAATATAGTTTTTTGACCAAAGCAATTAGCGAATTAGGCGCTACAGATGCACCAAATAAATGGACTTGGAATGTTTTCGGGTATATCATACCAGGTATTTTGATTTCAATATTTTCCATTGGGCTTTACAAAAATATAAAAGTGGAAAGTTCAAACAAGTTGGCCTTAATAGGTGTTTTTATGAGTGGTATTTTTATGGCTATTTCGGGAGTTTTTCCGGGTGATTACGATAATAAAAATTCAATAACAATGCTGCTTCATACTATTGGTAGTTTTGGGAGTTACATTTTCTTTTTGATAGCTGCATTTTCTTATCCAAATCAAATGAAAAAATCTGCATATTGGACGACAGCAATTAAACCAACACTTATTTTTACTTGGCTTACAATTTTATTTGGAAGTTGGGTTTTTATCTTTCCAAATTTTCCGGCAGTAGGACAAAGAATTGTTTTTATGTTTTACTTTTTATGGATAATTTTTACAAGCTATAAATTATACTTTTCAACAACCAAAGAGAATTGAATTAAAACATAAAATAAAGAACGCACAACATCAGTTTAGCAAAATGGCGGGATCAGTGCTAAAATGAAAGCTCAGTTTTCAAATGAACATTAGCGCTAAATTGAAATTAAGCGCCTCTAAATCCGCCACTGCGCCAAGCGCCAAAACATTATCCGCAAGAATAAAAAACCAATCATCGAAATTCAAAATGATATGAATTATCAAAAAATAAGAGTTATAATTATCTTCATTATTCTACTACCCAATTCTTTAGTCTATGCACAAGAAACATATAAAGATATTTTAGGAAGAACCTATACGCCTGCTAACCAGGAGTAATTGGAATCTTAATTGCATTGCAGATTAATAATTGGAATGAAGTCCTAAAAAGCAAGCTTAAATCTCAAGTTTATGTAACTAAAATAATTAATGATCTTATCAACATCAAACATCTGTCAGTACAAGTGCACAACATGTTTTGATAAAGTGATTATTGTGATGCGTATAATGCTTTAGTTATAATAATGATTGTACTCGTTTTAAAACCTAAACAAGTGAATAAACAATCTTTAACCGCTTCAATTATTTTTTTTTGTATCTTCCTTATGTTTTAGTTGGATATTATTATGGTTTGTGACCTTAATTTTACTCAATATTAAATAACTTAACCAATAAATCTTACCATATGAAATCATCAACGTTTATTTTACAAGTAAGCTTATTTGTCTTTTGTGTTATTCTATTACCGTCCTGTAAGAGTGACGACGATAACAACACTCCCTCTAACAGTTTTACCGATGCCCGAGATGGCAATGTTTACCAAACCGTTACCATCGGAGACCAAGTTTGGATGGCCGAGAATTTGCGTTTTTTGCCCGATGTTGTTGGACTCGTTGCGGTATCTTCCACAATACCTTATTATTATGTTTATGGATATAACGGCACTGATGTTAGTGCAGCTAAAGCAACAGCGAACTATAATACTTATGGTGTTTTATATAACTGGCCAGCTGCTATGGGTGGTTCTATAAGTAGTGCCTCAAATCCGAGTGGTGTTTCTGGCGTTTGTCCAGCTGGATGGCATTTGCCAAGTGATGCTGAGTGGATTGAACTAGTTAATTTTTTGGGTGACGTAAATTTGGCTGGTGGCAAGCTCAAATCTCAAACCTTATGGGTAAATCCAAATACAGGTGCTTCAAATGAAAGTGGGTTCTCGGGCTTTCCAGGTGGATTTAAGAGCCTAGGAGGACCCTTTCTTAATCTTGGTCAGAATGGCTATTGGTGGAGTTCAACAGAAGGCGGTGAAAATTTTTCATGGTACCGTTCCTTGGAATACGACAGCCCTGCGGCTCCTCGCTTAACTATCAATAAAGGAAGTGGCTTTTGTATGCGTTGTGTTAAAGATTAATCAAAATACCTGTATTGAGAAATTAGTTCAGTAAGGAAGTTATGGTGTTGGAATGTTTAAAGTGATCAACAAAATAACACCAAATACTTACCAATACAAGTGCACAATTTGTTTTTGTGAAGTGATTATTGAGATGCGTATGAGGCTTTACATATAATAATTATGGTACTCGTTTAGATACTAAAAAACTGAATAAGTACTATTTAACAGCTTCAATTATTTTTTTATTTCTTCATTAGGTTTTAGTTGGATATTATGATGGTTAGTGGTGGGTGGACACTGAATCGCTCAAAAATCCTGCACTACACTTATACTTGAACGTGAGCTGCAAGAATAAAAAACCAATCATCTAAATTTAAAATCATTGTTGTCTTATAAAAATAATTTAATAAACTTATCTTCAATATATGTAGTCCCTACGGGACATTTTGGTACATTGCACTTACTTTTTATTCTACCCATATTTAGTCCTTAACAGAACTGTCCCGTAGGGACTATAGGTTGGTGGAATAGATGTTATGTTATAGATAAAAGCCACATCGAGCCTGTCCCGAAGAATTAGGGAGACGAAATATTTCTTATCGGACAATGATCATCCAAGATATAAATATTCAACTCCATTTACTACTTTTATAAATGTTAAAATTAATTCCCTCGTGCCAACTACCAGCATCCATCTCACCAAAAAGCTAGAAAAGCTAGTAAAAAAATTAATTTCAAAGGAACCAGAAGGCAGTGATGCTTTACTGGGTAATTGGAACGCAACCGTATTTTACGTCGACCGAAAAAAATGCTGGTTAATCACCAACGCCGACACGAAGTATAATGTGGTGCTTACCGATATAAAAGCTTCAGATTTAAAAAGAATAGAACACCTATTTAAAAATGCGTTTTACGGTCAGTTGGTTTATGATGGAATCATTATAGATTTCGAAACCATTAATGCGGCTATTGGCTCCTTGCAATTCTTACCAACCAATAATGACCGCAGCACCTTGGGATTCCAAAACCATAGCTTAGAAG
>NZ_DAISXK010000053.1:0-17930 GCF_036825875.1 Paucihalobacter sp.
CTTGTTTCTTACGTCAACCCCTTTATTGGCACCGATGGCACAGGGCATACCTTTCCAGGTGCGACCTTGCCTTTTGGAATGATGCAGCTCAGCCCGGATACACGCGTGGACGGCAGTTGGGAAGGTTGCAGCGGTTACCATTACAGCGATGACTATATTTATGGATTCTCTCATACACACCTCAGCGGAACCGGCGTTTCAGATTATGGCGATGTGCTTATAATGCCGACAAATGAAATTAATTTTAACAACGGTTTTAATGGAAAAAAAGGTTATCGCGCACACTTTTCTCACGAAAACGAATTGGCAGAAGCTGGATATTATAAGGTTTTACTTGATTCAACTAATATTGAAGTTGAACTCACTGTTTCTTACCGAAGCGGCATTCATAAATATCAGTTCCCGTCTAAAGATCAGCAATTCATTATTCTTGATTTAGAACATCGCGATGAATTACTTGATTATAAAATAAATAGGTTAAACGACTCAACAATTTCAGGGTATCGCTATTCAAAAGCTTGGGCTGAAGACCAACGTTTGTATTATTACATCACTTTTTCAAAACCTATTAAAAACTTGACCTACGCGATCGAAAATGCCAATTCTTCTAAAAACTATAAGTTTGAAAGCAAACAAGCTGCCTTAGAATTTGAAAATCCAGATAACGAACCTATTTATGTTAAAATAGGAATTAGTCCAGTGGATGAAAACGGCGCTAAAAACAATTTGGAGACAGAAATTGGCAAAAAATCATTTGCAGCAGTAAAAAAAGAAGCCCAAGACATTTGGGAGAGGCAGCTTGAAAAAATTATAATTGAAACTTCAAATTACGATCAAAAAGTTGTGTTTTATACCGCCATGTATCACGCTATGATAGCTCCAAATTTATACCAAGATGTTGACGGACGCTATCGCGGTATGGATTTAGAAGTCCATCAAAACACCGATTTTAATTATTACACCGTATTTTCTCTTTGGGATACGTATCGTGCTGCACATCCATTATTTACTATTATTGAAACCGAACGAACTAATGATTTTATAAAAACCTTTCTAGCAAAATATGACGAAGGCAGAATTATGCCAATTTGGGATTTATCGGGTAATTACACGGGTTGCATGATTGGTTATCATGCGGTGCCAGTGATAGCTGATGCTTACCTAAAAGGCATAAAAGATTACGACTTTGAAAAAGCTTTTGAAGCCATGAAACATTCTGCTTTACAAGATAAATTAGGATTAGAATCGTTTAAAACTCTTGGATTTATTCCTGTTGAAAACGAAAGTGAATCCGTTTCAAAAACACTAGAATATGCCTACGATGATTGGACTATTGCTCAAATGGCGAAAGAATTAGGCAATGAAGAAGATTATACAATTTTTACCGAACGCGCTCAATACTACAAAAATGTTTTTGATCCCGAAACCCATTTTATGCGTGGACGTTTCAGAAATACTTGGTTTACCCCGTTTGATCCTTACGAAGTTAATTTCAATTACACCGAAGCAAATGCTTGGCAGTACAGCCTATACGCGCCTCAGGATTTTTCAGGGTTAATGGATTTAATGGGAAGCAAAGAAGCACTCGAAAATTATTTGGATAAATTATTTGTTGCTGAAAGTGAAACTTCAGGTAGACATCAAGTTGATATTACTGGTTTGATTGGGCAATATGCCCATGGTAACGAACCCAGTCATCATATGGCTTACGTCTACAATTTTGTCAATAAACCCTATAAAACTCAAGAAAAAATAAGACAAATTTTAACCGAACAATATCAAAATAACCCTGATGGTATTTCTGGAAATGAAGATTGCGGACAAATGAGTGCTTGGTACATTTTCAGCTCTTTAGGTTTTTATCCTGTTACGCCTGGAAGTAATCAATATATTATTGGTACGCCTTTGTTTAAAAAGGCTAGTATTAATTTAGAAAATGGAAAAACCTTCATTATTAAAGCCAACAATCTGTCTTTAGAAAACCTCTACATTGAAAGTGTGAAGCTTAATGGGCAGCAGCATCCTTACTCCTATTTAAACCATTCAGATATTGTAAAAGGTGGTACTTTAGAATTTTTCATGACTAATAAACCAAGCAATTGGGCTACCGAAGACCAATATGTACCTACTACCGCCATCAATGACCACCTTATTGTTCCGGTGCCATTTATTGCTGAAGGAAATGTGGCTTTTAAAAATGAAACGCAAATACTATTAAAAAATGCCGATAAGGAAGCTAAAATATTTTACGCGATAGATGATTCAGAATTTCAACCTTATGAACAACCATTCATTATTTCAGAACCCGCCATTTTAAAAATTTATGCAGAAAAGAATCAAAAGCAAAGCGCTGTAATTACAACCCAATTCTATAAAATAGACCCGAAAATATCCATTGTTTTAAACACCAACTATGCCAATCAATACAACGGAGGCGGCGATAATGCACTTATAGATGGCATTTTAGGAGCCTTAGATTTTAGAACAGGTACTTGGCAAGGCTATCAAGACACTCATCTTGACGCTATACTAGATTTGGGTGAATTAAGAGCAGTTTCAAACATTTCGGTGAATTTTCTTCAAGACCAAAGAAGTTGGATTTTTTATCCTTCGGAAGTTAGCTTTTATGGATCAAATAACGGAGACGAATTTGTGCTCATTGAGCAACACAATTTTCAAAATCCTAAACCCACAGAACCCACTGAAATCAAAACGGTTTCTACTGAAGTTTCAGGAAGACATTATAGATTTATAAAGGTTGTCGCCAAAAATATAGGAGATTTACCAACTTGGCATTTAGGCGCATCTTTTAAAGGAAAAGCTTGGCTGTTTGTTGATGAAATTTCAGTTAATTAAAAAGACGCTATGAGCAAAACAAAAACCTATCGTTCCTCATTTATACTCTTAACGACCTTATTTTTTCTTTGGGGATTTATTACGGTATTGGTCGATTCTTTAATACCAAGACTTCGCGAACTATTTACACTCACCTATTTTCAAGCAGGATTGGTACAATTTGCGTTTTTCGGAGCTTATTTTGTGTTGTCTATACCTGCTAGTTATGTTTTATCCAAAATAGGTTACAAATACGGTATTGTTCTAGGATTAATGACGATGGCATTAGGATGTGCTTTGTTTTATCCAGCAGCATCATTTAGGGAATTTGGACTGTTTTTAGCTGCTTATTTTACACTTGCTGCCGGTATGACTATTTTACAAGTTGCAGCAAATCCTTTTGTTGCAGTTTTAGGTAGCGAAGATGGTGCTTCTAGTCGTTTAAATTTATCTCAAGCATTCAATTCTTTAGGTACAGCCATAGCACCAGCCGTCGGCGCACTCTTTATCTTAAGTGATAAAATAAAAACGCGCGAAGAAATAGAAATACTTTCACCAGCAATAAAAGAGACCTATCTCTTAAACGAAGCCTCTGCAGTACAAAAACCCTTTCTCTGGCTAGCCATATTTATAGTTTTCATGGCTGTAACTTTTGTATTTATAAAACTTCCTACGCTTATCAATCAAAAATCAATTGGTACTTACTTCGATGCTTTAAAACACAAAAATTTGTTGCTAGGCGTGCTTGGTATATTTTTTTATGTTGGTGCCGAGGTAGCTATTGGCAGCTATTTGGTAAACTATTTTTTAGAAAGTGATATGGCGAGTTTAATCAAGGAAAATAACTTTATGAGCCACATTGCATCGTTATTCCTAAATTCTGGTTTAGCAGAAACCGAAAATAAGGCTCTAGTTGGGGTGTTTGTAACCTTTTATTGGTCTGGCGCCATGATTGGTCGTTTTATAGGTTCGTATTTAACACGAATATTTAATCCTGCAAAAGTACTGGCTGTTTTTGCTTGCTTTGCAATTTTGCTTATTATAACGTCAATTATCACTAGTGGATTGTGGTCTATGTGGAGTATTTTAGCGGTAGGCTTATTTAATTCTATCATGTTTCCAACTATATTCACACTTGCCTTATCGGGCTTAGGAGCATTAAAGCCAAAAGCCTCTGGATTGTTGTGTACTGCTATTGTTGGTGGAGCATTAATTCCGCCTACATTTGGATACCTAATTGACTATTCTGGTTTTAAATATGCCTTCATTTTAATCATTTTATGCTATACGTTTATTTTAGCCTACGGTCTCTTAAATCGTTCTAAAAAACTTTTATAACACCCTTAAAAGTATTATTTTGAACCAAATAAAAAACATAAAGACATGAATCCAATATTTAAAAGGATTAAAAACATTCAAACAGAAGGTTGTGTAACCATAGTTGTAAGCACGCATCGCAGCCATCCAGAAAACGAAGGAGATGCACTCAGGTTGAAAAATTTAGTCAAAAATGCCGAAGAACGTTTATACGATAGTTTCGAAAAACGTTTTGTATGGCCAATTATGGAACATCTAGAAGCTTTAGTTGAAAAAATAGATCACCGGAAAAATTTAGAAAGTCTTTTAATTTTTGCCAATAAAGATATGGCCGAATATACAAGACTTGCCATAAATGTTACCGATAGAGTTATCATTGACGATACATTTGCTACAAGAGACTTGGTTAGAGCAGAACATGAACAAGAAGCATATTATACCCTTGTGTTGAGTAAAAATGAAGCACGTTTAATTGAAGCCATGAACGACAACGCCATTGCTGAAGTTAAGGGAAACTTTCCGTATGAAAACCAAACTTTATACAATACTGATAAATTACAACGAACCTTGGCCGGTTCCGATGAAAATTTAATAAAAGAGTTTTTTAACAGGATTGATAAAGAGGTTCAAACAGTTTTAAAAGCGCATTCATTACCAGTGATTATTATAGCGGACGAACGTAATTTAACCCACTTTATGGAAATTGCAGACCGAAAAGAATTTTATCTTGGAGGCATAACCAAACTTAGAGGTGTTGAAGGCGCAAAAATTCATCACATTATTGATCAAGCGTGGCCCGAAGTTCATAAATTAAATCGTGAACGTAATGCCAAAAGAATGGAAGAATTAGGAAAAGCCGTTGGTTCAGGCAAGTTTTTAAGTGACCTAAACGAAATTTGGAACGCTATTTTACAAGGTAAGGCTCAAACTTTATTTATTAAGAAAGGATACTTTCAACCCGGCATTATTGAAGGCAACAAAGTTGTGCCAGTTGAGACATTGGAAAAAGAACAACCCAATGCGTGCGATGATATAATTGATGAAATGATTGAACAAAATCTAGCATTTGGCGGTGACACCGTTTTTATTGAAGGAAACGCCCTTGAAAAATTTCAAAATATTGCACTCATTACCAGATATTAATCTGATGATTTCAAGATTTATAAAATGGAATTAAAACAAGTTTAATGTTTTAGTTCCATTTTTAATTTAAAAAATTAATTTAGACGTCAGTCTCCAACATTATAAAAAAGCCTTTAAAAAGATTTAATATTTTACCCGTAAGAAAGCTACCAATGAAACGACGAAATTTTATTAAAAACGCTTCCATAACCGGAATTGGACTTACCATTAGCACAAGCGTATTAAATTGCAAAGACCACAACCCTGAAAAAAATCATAATACCGCCATGGCTCCAATAAATACAACTCCAATAGTTGTAGCCACTTGGGATGTAAAGGAATCTACACAAAAAGCTTGGGAAGTAATTCAAAATGGCGGCACTGCTTTAGATGCTGTTGAACAAGGCTGCATGGTTGAAGAAGCTAACGAGAAAGGACAAACAGTTGGCAAAGGTGGGTTACCCGATAGAGATGGAAACGTTACCTTAGATGCCTGCATTATGGATAAAGATGGCAATTGTGGTTCGGTTGTATATCTTCAAAATATTACACATGCGGTTTCGGTGGCAAGAAAGGTGATGGAAGAAACACCACATGTTATGTTGGCTGGTGAAGGCGCACAACAATTCGCCATATCTCAAGGCTTTGAGCGAGAAAATTTACTGACGGATGCTTCCAAAAAAGCTTGGGAAAATTGGAAAATTAACAGTGAGTACAAACCCATTATCAACATTGAAAATCACGATACTATAGGGATGTTGGCCATTGATAAAAACGGAGATATTTCTGGCGCATGTACCACTAGTGGACTGGCTTACAAAATGGCTGGCCGTGTAGGTGATAGTCCGATAATTGGTTCCGGATTGTTTGTAGATAATGAAATTGGTGGTTGTGTAGCCACTGGTCTGGGTGAGGAGGTAATGAAAACCGTTGGTAGTTTTTTGGTGGTGGAGTTAATGCGACAAGGTAAAACACCACAACAAGCCTGCGAGGAAGCCATTAGCCGAATAGTTACCAAGCCCAACAGCGATTACAAAAATTTTCAAGTCGGCTATATCGCAGTTAATAAAAAAGGTGAAACTGGTAGTTACGCCATTCATCAGCATTTTAGCATGACTAAATATCAGGATGGTGTGAATGAAACTATTCAATCGGACTATATCATTAAAACCTAAATACCGCTTAAAACCACTTAACGGTTAGGGCCGCAATTTTCTCTTTTAGGCTTGTATATGGGGGAGTAACATATTCTGAAATGCCTTTAAAATGTTGTTTCATAAAGGCCCGTTCATTTGAAAATTCTTTAAAACCGTAAAACCCATGACTTTTTCCAATACCACTATTATTGCTCCCGCCAAATGGTAAGTGATGGTTGTTAAACTGAATGAGGTTGTTATTAATTACCGTAGAGCCAGCGCGTGTATTTTTGACGATATTATCTATTAAAAAGTTTCTTTTACTAAACACATACAATGCTAAAGGTTTCGGATTTGAATTAATATGAATTAAAATTTCGGATGCGTCTTTATATGTTATAATTGGTAATATAGGCCCAAATATTTCTTCCTGCATAATCTTCATTTCCATATTACAATTCGTTATTAAAGTAGGTTGAATATAGTTATCTGAAGTATTAGTATTTCCACCATAAGCAATATTGGCACCTTGACTAACAGCATCATCAATTAAATTTTTAAGTCTCTCATAATGATTTTGATTCACTATTCTTCCGTAAGAGTCGGAATCTTCTATGTTTTTAGAATAGTAACTTTCTATAGCGTCTTTGCATAAATTAGTGAAGTCTGATAGCAAATTTTCCTTAATCATTATATAGTCTGGTGCAATACAAGTTTGTCCACAATTGACCAGTTTACCCCAAATCAAACGTTTAGCTGTTGTTGTAAGGTTAGCACTATCATCAATAATAGCAGGAGATTTCCCGCCAAGCTCCAGCGTAACAGAACTCAAATGAGCCGATGCTGCTTTCATGACAATTTTACCAACTGCTGGTGAGCCAGTAAAAAAGATGTGATTGAATGGTAAATTTAATAAATGCTGAGCCGTTTCCACTTCGCCTTCAACCAATGCTACTTCATTTTCATCAAACAAATCTTGCACAATAATTTTCATTAAGGCCGAAGTGTTCGGTGTCATTTCTGAAGGTTTTAATATCACCGTATTACCAGCAGCGATAGCCGAAACCAAGGGTCCAAAAGTTAAGTTTAACGGAAAATTCCATGGCGATATAATCAAACAAACGCCTTTTGGTTCATATTTTATATAGGAGCTTGCGCCGAAAAGCGATAAAGGTGTTGGCACACTTTTACGTTTAACCCAATGCCAAAGGTGCTTTTTAATAAACTTTATTTCACTGGTTACTGGATAAATTTCGGTGAGATCAGTTTCGGTGACTGATTTATTTAAATCCATTTTTAACGTCTCATGAATTTGACTTCTGTATGTGTCCTGAATCGCTTTTTTGAGACTGTTCAATTTACGAATGCGTTCTTTTACCGTTGCATTGCCTACAATATATTGATGTTGCTGTTGCTCCTGAAATAACTTTAAAAACGGATTATTGAACATATTGACGCAAATTTTTGTATAAAGCTAACGGTTTTGTGTATTATAAAACAGATAAAGTGCTTAAAAAATATTTAAATTACTGATTATCAATTTCCCTAAATTCGCATTGAAACAAAACGTGCATTTCGTCGATGTTTTTCGTGTCGGTATTCATTTCATCTAATTATAGACGCATTGGTCTAAAATATTTATTTAAACCTAATTTGCGTGGTTTCTTTGAAGAGTAAATAACAAACAAGTCATACAATAATGAAAAAATTAGTAGTAATAGCAATTATAAGTTTCATGCCAATTTTAGTATTTGCACAAGAGACTACTACTGTTTCTTCAGTTAAAGTTGAGGTATCTAAAGAAGAGGGAACAACTTCAACCAATACTACCTCAAAAGAGAATACGCTTAATACGCAGTTAAAGGCTCAGCTTATTGAATTAAATCAAAAGAAAAGCAACGACATTATTAGTATTAATGCTTACAGAAAAAGTCTTCAAATAAAAACAAAGGAAATTAAACTTTGTTAAGAGCATTTCTCCTTATAGATTAGTAAATATATTTTCAAATTTCAGGGTTATTCCTCTTATATTTAAACTAGTTCATTTTTGCGGTACGAAAAAAAGATTGCAGCAAATAGCCCAATCATTAAGCAGGCCGAGATGTAGTATTCTCAAAATTTTCGCAGTTTAAGTCAATGCTTCACCGCGCATTTCCTTTTCCTTTAATGATGTAACCATTTCGAGCGCATCGGGAATTACATCACTACACAACACAATTAAAGAGCCTTTTTTAGCGGTTTTTACTGCATGTAAAATGGCTTCTTTTTCCGATCGAATCACAACTGTTTTTTTGTTTTGATCTATTGCTTTAATACCATCTTCCAGCATTTTTATAAGTTGCTCCTCCGTTTTGCCTCTAAGGTTTTTATCTTGGCGAATTATAATCTCATCAAACATTTCAGCGGCTATGCTTCCTATGGCATTCGTGTCTTCTTCACGGCGATCGCCTACACCTGCGATAATGCCCACTTTACAAGTGGTTTCCATGGAATCGGTAAATTTCTGAAGCGCACGCATTCCCGCCGCGTTATGAGCATAATCAAGTAAAATATTAAAATTTTTAAATTCAAATAAATTAAGTCTGCCTGGTGTTTGAGAGGCAGATGGAATAAAAGAATCTAACCCAGCTTTGATGTCTTCAATACTAATTCCTTGAACATGAGCAGCTAAAATTGCTGGTAACACATTTTGAATCATAAAAGCAGCCTTACCACCAAAAGTAAGTGGTATTTGTTCCGCCTTCATTACGCGCATTTTCCATTCCCCACGACAAATAGTTACATAACCATTTTCGTAAATAGCAGTAATTCCGTTAAGCCTTTGTAGGGCTTTTATTCGCGGATTGTTTTCATCCATAGAAAATAAAGCCACATTACAATTTACGGTGCGTCGCATTTCATAAACTAAGTCGTCATCGGCGTTTAAAATGGCATACCCGTTTGGCAATACGGTTTCTGGAATGACGCCTTTAACTTTGGCCAACTGTTCTAAAGTATGAATGCCTTTAAGCCCTAAATGATCTGACGCCACATTTGTTACGATACCAACATCACATTTTTTAAATCCCAACCCGGCTCTCAATAATCCGCCACGCGCACATTCCAAAACGGCGAAATTTACAGTAGGATCTTTCAACACAAATTCGGTACTAGCCGGACCTGTGCAATCGCCTTTCATCAACAATCTATTTTGAATGTAGACACCGTCGCTAGTGGTGTAGCCTACGCGATATCCATTCATTTTTACAATATGTGCAATGAGTCTAGTAGTGGTCGTTTTACCATTGGTGCCAGTAACAGCAATAATGGGGATACGTCCGTTGTTGCCTTTGGGAAATAATTTATCAATAACAGGCGCTGCTACATTTCTTGGCAAACCTGTAGTTGGTGCCAAATGCATTCTAAATCCTGGGCCTGCATTTACCTCTAAAACTGCGCCACCTGTTTCGGAAAGTGGTTGCGAAATATCGGTGGTCATAATATCAATGCCACAAATGTCTAAATCAATAATTTTAGAAATACGCTCTGCCATTGAAATATTAGCGGGATGTAAAATATCTGTAACATCTTCGGCAGTACCACCAGTGCTTAGATTTGCAGTGTCTTTTAAGATAAGTTTTACACCTCTTGGTAACACGCTTTCTAAACTATATTCGGCATCTTTAAGAATGGTTTTGGTAAGTTCGTTTACTGTAATTTGTGTGAGTTCCTTTTCATGACCAAAGCCACGTCTGGGATCTTTGTTAACCTCATCTATTAATTCTTGAACCGTTAAAACCCCATTTCCAATTACATGCGCGGGTGAACGCTTAGCCGCAGCTACAAGCACATGATTGATTACTAAAAGCCTATAATCTTCACCTGTGATAAATTTTTCAACTATAATGATACCATTGCGCGAGCTTTCCTTAGCATTCCTGAATGCTTTTAAAGCATCATCATAATTGCGTATGTTAACCGTAATGCCACGACCGTGATTGCCATCAACAGGCTTTATAACCAGCGGGAAGCCAACATAACGGCAAGCCTCTTCAAGACTACTTTCTTTTTTAATAATATCACCTCGTGGCACTTCTACTTGTGCTTGTTCAAGTAAGTATTTGGTATCTTCTTTATCGCAGGCTAATTCTACGCCAATGCTGCTGGTTTCACTGGTAACTGTTGCTTGAATGCGTTTTTGATTGGCACCGTAACCCAATTGGCACAATGAATATTTGTTGAGTCTAATCCATGGAATGCCGCGTGCTTCAGCTTCTTCAATTATAGAGCCTGTACTTGGACCCAAACGATCGGCCTCTCGCAATTCACGCATTTGTTGGATATCATCCGATAAGTCATAAGGCTCATCATTGGCTAAGGCTTCACAAATTTTAACCGCTGCCTTGGCAGCATATCTACCTACCGATTCTTCCATGTAGGCAAAAACAACATTATAAACTCCTTTTTCGCCATAACCACGTGTACGACCAAAACCGACATCCATTCCTGCCAAGCTTTGTATTTCCAACGCGATGTGCTCAATAATATGTCCCATCCATGTGCCTTCTTCCACCCGTTGAAAAAATCCGCCTGGCTCACCTACCGAACAACGATGCTCATACATAGTTGGAAATATGGCTTCTAAACGTTCTTTAAATCCAGGGATTGAATTAGACGGTCGTTCTTCCATTTCTTCCAAATCCAAAACCATAACTATCAGTTTATGTCTTCTTACAGACCAATAATTAGGCCCGCGCATTGCATTGATTTCACGGATTCTCATATGATTAAGGTTTTAAATTTAGATTAGAGTTAAATATAAAATAAATTTTAATTAATTAAGTTTAATTTTGCCTTATAAATTAATTGAAGGTAAAAAAGAGGAATGAACAGCAATCTACCCAAAGGAACGCTTATCCCAATTGGCGGTAATGAGGACAAAGGAATTGAAAGTCATGAGCGTTACACTTTAGAATTTATAGAAGAAGGTATTCTGTACCACGTTGTGCAAGCAGCAGGTGGTAAAGATGCCAAAGTAGTAGTAATTCCTACGGCAAGTAGTATTCCTGTTGAAGTTGGCGAAAACTACATCACTGCATTTTCCACCTTAGGTTGCGAGCATATAGACATCTTAGATATAAGGACTCGTAAAGACACCGAAAGAGAATCTTCAATAGAATTGATCAAGAATGCTAATTGCATCATGTTTTCTGGTGGTGACCAAACTAAAATTTCAAAACACATCAGCGGCTCTACCATTCACCAAATTATGATGGAGCGGTACCAAAACGAACCTGGTTTTGTCATTGCAGGCACGAGTGCTGGAGCCATGGCAATGGCCGATGAAATGATTGCGGGCGGAAGCCCAAAAGAAGGATTTATTAAAGGTGCGGTGATCATGAGAAAAGGTCTTGGACTTTTACCAGATGTAATTATCGATACCCATTTTATACAGCGTGGCCGTTTTGGGCGAACTTCTGAAGCGGTTGCCAAGTTCCCCAATCTTCTTGGAATAGGTCTAGCCGAAGACACGGGCATCATAATAAAAAACGGTAACGATTGCACTGTGATTGGTTCTGGCATGGTCATATTATTTGATGGCAGTACTTTAACCCATAATAATGAAAAAATACTGGAGCCTGGCACACCAATGACCATGACTAACTTAACCGTTCATGTACTATCGAACGGAGATCAATACAATATTAGAGATAGAAAGGTTAGTGTGCTACCTATGGAGGCGCCGTTTATTTAAAAGTTTTTCCAACTCTGAGATTTAAATTACTATTGAAATGAAACTTGGCAACAAAGATTTTAGTGACATGTTTCAGCATAACTTGCTTTATTTTTTGTTTGATTGCAATGGTGCAAGGTTGTAAACTTTTACGTCTGGTTATTTTTGTAAAATTATATGGATTCACTCACACAAATTATATTAGGCGCAGCAGTTGGTGAAGCTGTTTTAGGCAAAAAAGTTGGAAATAAAGCGATGCTTTACGGTGCCATTGGTGGCACCATACCCGATTTTGATATTTTTGCATCGTATTTTACGGATACGGTTACTGCGCTCTCCATACATCGAGGATTTACACATTCTATTGTGTTTTCTGTGCTTTCTGCTCCCATTTTTGGTTGGCTTGTATCGCGATACGAAAGGCATAAGAGCTTTAAAGGTTGGTCTTGGCTATTTTTTTGGGTGTTTCTAACACATCCTATCTTGGATGCTCACACTACTTGGGGCACGCAATTGTTTTGGCCCTTAGATATTAGGTTAGCATTTAAAACTATTTTTGTGATTGACCCAGTTTATACAGTTCCTTTTTTAGTGTTTGTGATTCTTGCCATGCGACAAAAACGTAGCTCGAATAAACGTCGCAATTATAATACCATGGGTTTGGTGCTTAGTTCAGCTTATCTCCTGCTAACATTTTTTTTAAAATGGATAGCCTTTTCAAAATTTGAAGCGTCTTTAAAAACACAACAAATAGATTATCTTCAAATAGACACAAGACCTTCGCCTTTGAATACTATCCTTTGGAGCGCCAATGTTGAAACTGAAGATGCCTATTTGTTAGGGAATTATTCGTTTTTTGACTCAAAACCAATCGCGTTTGAGGCCTATCCTAAAAACCATGACCTTCTGGGAGATCTTGTTAATCAGAACAATGTAAAACGCATGAATGAAATTTCAGAAGGTTGGTACACCATCAGTAAAAAGAACGAACAGCTTTATTTTAATGATTTACGATTTGGACTTTTAAGCCTCGAACCAAAATCTGAAATCTTTGTTTTTCAATATGAAATGGAAATAGATGATATGGGTAAGGTGAAATTTATAGAAGCACCAAAGAATGCTCGAGACGGAAAAAAGTTGATATCTGACTTGTGGACTCGTATTAAAGGGAATTAAAGGTTAATTATTACAGGATTCTGCTAGGTGTTGCCAATTGAGTTGCCGTTTACTTGAAACAATTTTATTTATAAATAGCAATTTCCTCAACTCCATTTGAAGACTTACAAGCCCGATACATCCCTTCCGTATTAAATGGCATAGCGATATGACCTTGGGCATCTACCGCAATCAATCCGCCATCGCCACCAATATTGAGCACCCGTTTCATAATCACTTCGTTTGAAGCGTCTTGAAGCGACAAACCTTTATACTCCATTAAACAAGACACATCATAAGCCACCACACCGCGAATAAAAAACTCACCGTTTCCTGTGCAGCTTACCGCGCAGGTATTGTTATTGGCATAGGTTCCGGCGCCAATCATGGGGCTATCACCTACACGTCCAAATTTTTTGTTGGTCATGCCGCCTGTTGAAGTGGCCGCTGCAAGGTTACCGCATTGGTCGCATGCCACGGCACCAACCGTACCGAATTTACCATCTTTCTTCACACTGTGATCTAATTGAAATCCATCACTGTCTTTAATACCTTGCCACTGCTGATAGCGGACCTCATCATAAAAATACTCCGGACTTAAAATTTCATATCCGTTAATTCTGGCAAACCGCATGGCACCTTCTCCCGCCAAAAATACATGGTAACTCTTTTCCATTACATCTCTTGCCAACGCTATTGGGTTCTTAACGCCGGTAATTAGGCTTACCGCGCCTGCTTTCAAAGATTTACCGTCCATGATGGCTGCATCCATTTCGTGTGTGCCTTCGTTGGTAAACACACTTCCCTTTCCGGCATTGAATAAGGGTGTGTCTTCTAATAATTTTACGGCTACTTCAATAGCATCTATAGCGTTTCCTCCATTGGCTAGAATTGAGTAGCCCTCATCTCTTGCTATTTTTAAGGCCAATTGGTATTGCGCTTCCAATTCGGGCGTCATTAATCCTTTTACCAAAGTTCCGGCACCACCGTGTATAGCGATTGAGATTGTTTGCATAAGTCATTTTTAAAAGCGGAAAATTACAAATTGCTTTTCAATTAAACCCTTAACTTTTTGTAGTTTTATAAGCTCAATAAACATTACACATGTCAGATCAAAAACGCTTATTTCTTGTAGATGCCTACGCCCTGATTTTTAGGGGCTATTACGCTTTTATCAAAAATCCCAGAATTAACTCCAAAGGATTAGATACCTCAGCCATAATGGGGTTTATGAACTCACTTTTAGACGTTATTAAGCGCGAAAGACCTGACCATCTAGCCGTTTGTTTTGACAAAGGCGGCAGCGTTGACCGCGTTGAAATGTTTGAAGCCTACAAAGCCAACCGCGATGAAACTCCGGAAGCCATTAGAACTGCCATACCTTATATCTGCGATATTTTACAAGCCATGCACATCCCCATCATGGTTAAAGATGGTTTTGAAGCCGATGATGTTATTGGAACTCTTTCAAAACAAGCCGAAAAGGAAGGCTACCAAACTTTTATGGTAACCCCTGATAAAGATTTTGCACAGTTGGTTTCAGACAATATATTTATGTACAGACCAGTTTTTGGTGGTGGTTATGAAACTTGGGGAATTGCGGAGGTTCAGAAAAAGTTTGAAGTAGAATCGCCTTTGCAAGTGATTGACTTTCTGGGAATGATGGGCGATTCGTCGGATAATATTCCAGGATTACCAGGAGTTGGTGAAAAAACTGCCAAAAAATTCATTAAAGAATTTGGAAGTATGGAAAACCTTTTAGCCAATACTCATCAGCTAAAAGGTAAAATGAAAGAAAATATTGAAGCCAATAAAGAATTGGGAACGCTTTCTAAACAATTGGCTACTATTATGCTGGATGTTCCTGTAACGTTCAATGCTAAAGATTTTGAATTGGACCAACCAGATGTAGAAAAAGTAACAGAAATTTTTAACGAACTAGAGTTTAGACAACTACTTTCCAATTTTGTGAAGACATTTACCTCGGAGGAAGCTTCAACACAAAACAACAAAAACGCTAGTGACAATAAAAAAAGTACAGTTTTAGAAAAGGCTTCTGGATCACAATCAACACAGGCAGGTGCTGGTCAGTTTTCATTATTTGATGAAGGTAATGGTGAAATTTCAGTGCATTCCAACCAAAGAAATACCATTGAAACAGTACCACATTTTTACCAAAGTGTTGAGCCTGGCATGGCTACCAATTTATTTTTAAAATCACTTTTAAAACGGCAGTCAGTTTGTTTCGACACTGAAACGGATAGTTTAAATGCTTTAACAGCTCAGTTAGTTGGAATTGCATTTTCTTGGGAAACTGGCAAAGGATATTATTTACCCTTTCCTGAGGACTTTGAAGAAGCCCAACAGCTCATGGAACAATTGCGTCCATTTTTTGAGAATGAATCCATAGAAAAAATAGGTCAAAACCTAAAGTATGATATCAAAGTACTTCATAAATACAACATTAAGGTTAAAGGTAAGTTGTTCGATACCATGTTGGCACACTATCTTATCAATCCGGATATGCGACATAATATGGATGTTTTGGCTGAAACTTATTTAAATTACTCGCCGATTTCTATAGAAACGCTCATTGGTAAGAAGGGAAAAAATCAAGGTTCAATGCGCGATGTTCCTTTAGATAAACAAACCGAATACGCCGTTGAAGATGCCGATATCACTTTGCAACTTAAGCAGCATTTTCAAAATGAATTAGGCGCAGCCAACACGCAAAAATTATTTGATGACATTGAAATTCCGTTAATGAGCGTTTTGGCAAGTATGGAGCTTGAAGGTATAAAATTAGACAGTTCTTTTTTAGGGAACTTATCAGAACAACTTAATGCAGATATTGAACGGCTTGAAAAGGAAATTTACAACCATGCAGGCGAAACCTTTAACATTGCTTCGCCAAAGCAACTTGGTGAAATTTTATTTGATAAGTTAAAATTGGTTGACAAACCCAAAAAAACCAAAACTGGTCAGTATGCCACGGGTGAAGATATCCTATCGTATTTAGCAAAAGACCACGCCATTATTCGCGATATTTTGGAATATCGTGGGTTATCAAAACTAAAAAGCACGTATATTGATGCCTTGCCACTACAGATAGAACCAACTACGGGTCGTGTTCATACCGATTATATGCAAACTGTTGCAGCCACTGGAAGGTTAAGTAGTAACAATCCCAACCTTCAAAATATACCTATAAGAACTGATCGCGGTCGCCAAGTGCGTAAAGCTTTTGTGCCAAGAAATGAAGATTATATCCTTTTAGCTGCCGATTATTCTCAAATTGAATTGCGAATTATTGCAGCTTTGAGCAAGGAAGAAAATATGATTGAAGCATTTAAAAATGGTGAAGACATTCACGCCTCAACCGCTTCAAAAGTTTTTAACGTACCGCTTTCTGAAGTAACCCGCGAACAAAGAGGCAATGCCAAAACAGTCAACTTCGGAATTATTTATGGCGTATCGGCATTTGGATTGAGTAACCAAACCGATTTAAGCCGCAGCGAATCAAAAGACTTAATTGACACTTATTACGAAACTTATCCAAAGCTCAGAGCGTACATAAATTCACAAATAGATTTTGCACGCGATAATGGCTACGTGCAAACAGTTTTAGGCAGACGGCGCTATTTAAAAGATATAAATTCCAGAAACGCAGTTGTTAGAGGTGCTGCAGAGCGTAACGCCGTTAATGCGCCCATTCAAGGTAGTGCGGCTGATATTATTAAAATTGCAATGATTAACATTCATAAACAACTAGAATCTGAAAACTACCAAACTAAGATGTTGCTTCAAGTGCATGACGAATTGGTATTTGATGTTTACAAGCCCGAGCTTGAAAACATTAAAAAGATCGTAAAAAATGAAATGGAAAATGCCTTTAAATTAGATGTGCCTCTAACGGCTGAATTAGGCGAAGGTAATAACTGGCTGGAAGCCCACTAAGAACAAAATATTTATCGCTTAAAAATCAATATCTTACAAAGCTAATTTATTTATATAATTTCAGGTAAATTTTTTGAGCCTATTCTATTTGCGTATCAAATTTTTAATCGTAAATTTGCAAACTCTTTTTTGGAGAGAATTGTTTAATCTGCTCGTACGAGATACGGGTAAAAAATTTAATAAGTGTGGATACAATAAGCTACAAAACAGTATCAGCTAACAAAGCTACCGTTAATAAGGAGTGGGTTTTAGTAGATGCTGATGGACAAAACTTAGGCCGTTTAGCTTCAAAAGTTGCCAAACTTTTGAGAGGTAAACATAAGCCAAACTTCACACCACACGTTGATTGCGGCGATAATGTAATTGTTGTCAATTCTGAAAAAATCAACTTAACAGGAAACAAGTGGAACGATAAAACTTACATTCGTCACACAGGTTACCCTGGCGGTCAAAGAAGTTTATCTGCTAACGAACTGTTCGACAAAGATCCGACACGTTTAGTAGAGAAATCAGTAAAAGGAATGTTGCCTAAAAACAAATTAGGCGCCGAACTATTCCGTAACTTAACTGTTGTTACTGGTGGTGAGCACAAACATGAAGCTCAAAAACCAAAAACAATTAATTTAAATGAATTTAATTAAATGGAAGTAATTCACAAAATTGGCCGTAGAAAGACGGCTGTTGCTCGTGTTTAT
>NZ_DAISXK010000054.1:0-3886 GCF_036825875.1 Paucihalobacter sp.
TCATCATGTGTTGCCCACGGGCAAACACGTCTGTAAGTTCTAGTTCTTTATTAAATATGCACAAATCGGCGTGGCAGCCAAGTGCAATTTTTCCTTTGTTTTTAAGTCCTAAATTTCTAGCCGGATTGGTGGTTATTAATTTAAAAGCATCTTCAATAGTTACACCTCCTTTTTTGATGAGTTGAATGACTTCATACAGATTTTGGTCGAAGGGTGCTTTTCTAACGCCTATGGCTTCTTTTTTGTCATTGAATTTTGTGAGTCCGGCATGGCCGTCAGAGCTAAAAGTCATGTTGTCTATTGAAACGCCTTTTTCCAAAGCGTATAAAACAGATAAATAGGGTTTTGTGTATTGAGAAGCACCAGTAGTAATGTCTATGATGCCACCAAGTTTTGCAAATTCAATGGCTTGATCAAACAGTTCTTTAGTGCGGCCAACATGTGTTGGTGAAATATGTTGAATAGGAAACTGATATTTGTTGACCAATTCAAAAAGGATGTCCATTTTGGTGTCTAAATTGCCAAGATGGATATGCAAAATGCCTTTTTTATTGGCGATACTTCCGCCAACTCTTACATCTCGAAGTTTTCTGAGTAATTCTTCGGCAGTTGGGTAGGAAGATCTAATATCGCTGATGGCAATTTTACACCCCAGAACTTTGTCTATAAAAATCATATCGCCTTGAATGCTGTCTGTAATGGTAACGCTATCAACACCGTAATAGCCGCAGTACATAAAGGCCGTAATACCTTCTTGGTCTAGTGCTTTGGCCTTTGCGTAAAGTGTTCTAATGTTTCGGGCGGTACCATCGGTTCCTAGTAATCCTACTACAGTGGTGGTTCCGCAGGTAATAAGGTCGCTCAGGTTGATTTCTGGTGTCATAGAAGCGTAGCCGTCTTTACCACCGGCACCAATAATATGGAGGTGTTGATCTATTAATCCGGGCGTGACAATGCAGTTGGAGAAATCAAACACTTGGGCATTATTGGCAAAAGTGTCTAAGTTGTCTTCAATGGCAATAATACTGTCGTTAGCAATAAGTATATCCTTTACCCCAAGGTGGTGTGGTGCATAAAGATTGGTATGTTTAAGTAGTTTCAGCATTTCAAATAAAATGATAAGTAAGCATAATAATTAAAGCAACCACTAGCGGAATTAGATTTCGTTTTACAATTTGTAAGGTTGAAACACCGGCAATTTCAGAAACAGCGATAATAACACCCGCTACCGGAGAAACTGTTCTTCCCATAGAAGCCGAAAGTTGCATTGGTAAAATCATAGAAGTGCTATTCACACCTAATGTAGAAGCTATTTTAGGAACCAACGGACCAAAAGCGAAAAAGGAAGCATTACCACTTCCCATTAGCATAGAAGCCAGGAAAATCATAATGGTCATAACGATACTAATTCCGATGGCATTAAAACCAATGCTTTGAGTTAAGTTAATAAGTCCTTCGATAAATCCGAGGCTTATAAGACCTTTAGCGAAGATGTCTGCGGCAATAATCAGGGTGACAACCGCTTTAAAAATATTACCCATGCCATCCCAAAACACTTTTAGAGAAGCTAAAACAGTTCTAAAGTTTTTCACCCTAATTAGTTCAAAAACAATAGCAACAAATAAACTTATTAGCATGGCTGTCGTGGTTTCTAGCTTTATTGGCGTAGAAAAAATGCTAAATAAATCAGAAAATATGATGAGTAATAAAATTGGGAGAACTGGAATAATGGCATAAATTAAAGGAACATCTACACTTTTTTCATTTACAGTTTGAAGGATTTGATTGGCCTTATCTTTTTTGTCGTAGTATCTATTAACTATATAATAGGTTACCATCATAGAAATACTTAGTGGTATTACCAACAAAATCTGATGGTTTACAAAGTAAAAAATTGAGTCTATATCAATAATACTCGTTGCACTTGCTGTAATAGCCGATGCTGGACCTATTCCGAAGGCAGTTGTAGCAGTAATAACCGATGCTGCCGATAATTTACTAACACCTAAGTTGATTAGAATAGGAAAAAGCGAAGCCATCAACAATAGGGAAAGACCTGCTGCTGAAGGTATAGCGACAAAAAGAATTTGTCCAATTGGTATTACTAATGATGCTGCAATGTAAGGATAAGCTTTAAAGAGTCTTAAGGGTTTCATTGCTACAAACACCAATGCATTTGATGCACCAATTTTATCGATATATGCCACAAAACCACCTATGGCCATAATCATCAAGCCAACGCCCGCATTTGTCTCTGCAAACGACTCTTTTATGTAAACAAATAAATCAAATCCTGAAAATCCTGAAGGCTTTTCTATTAGCGGCCTTTGTTGGTTTAAGATAAATGCGATCAAAAGCATTGAAAGTCCAGAAACCAATAACACTGCGTGCGGATAGTATTTTTTAAGTAACAAGCGCGCCGTAACAACAATAAATACAAGCGATAATATTGGTCCTAAATTATCCATTAAAGCCAATTAAAATGAAGAACCGTCAAGTTTGGTACCAGGCGATTGTAATGCACCATTAGCTTCTGGTATGCTAGGATGTCTTTCGAATTCTCCAAAAATATCCGGATTTCTCGTATATGCTTCATCTGGATTTCCAGAAAGAGGTGTGATATCGAAAGTTGCAATAACATTGCTACTAGCATCTTGAACGGTTACAAAATCTCCTGCATTATTCATATTTAATTGACCTCCAGAGGCCGTTTGTACGATGGCACCACCAAAGCTCCCAGTTGGATTGCCTCCACCAAAAACGACGATAACGCCATTCATGGGTATTACAGTTCCTTGCGGGAATGTGTGCCTCGGCACATTATTTTCTAAAGCTGTTGCGTCAAAAATTTTATAACCGCTTATATCTAATTCAGGTCCAGAATTAAAAAACTCTATAAATTCATCATCAAGTGGATCTCTAACACCATCGCCATTTGCGTCACCTGCTAAACCACCAGCTGGATCGTATAATACTTCATTAATTAAGAAGCCAAGGAACGGGCAACCGTTATTTTCGAATGGACCAAACAAATCCGGACACTCATCTTCGGAGTCTGGTACGCCATCACCGTCCGAATCAATATCAGCATCTAAAATGGTAATGGTTAAATTGACGGCACTTAATATTAAAACACCGGATGTTGAACCTAGGTTTATTTCTATGGTTTCATCACCTTCAATAATTCCATCTGGGATACCTGTAAAAACAATAGAACTGCTGCTTTGCCCTTGGTTGATAACAATTTCGGAAGCGCTCACGCTGTAGTCTGCTCCGAAAGTGGCTGTTCCCGAAAAAACAAGCGGAATTGAAACAGCTTCAGGTGCTGCTGCATTTAAAGAAGCAGTCAAAGTAACGGTTCCACCATCTTCGCTTAGAGTATTACTGCTAAGGCTTAGGGTTGCCGCTGGTAAAATATCATCGGTTGTGCAGGTGAGTAATGTGAAACAAATACCCACAAAAAGCACTGGCAACAAAAAAACATTTTTTTTCATTTGTATAATATTTTAAGGAAAATTACTTTGACTGCTTTTGTAATAATGTTAGTTAATGATGAGTTTGGAAACTGTTGAAGCGTCGTCTATTGATATTCGAACAAGATATAATCCTGCGTTAAAATTATCCACATTTATGCGGTCGCCAATAGTTGAAGTTTTCAATACTTGTCTGCCGTTAATGTCGTACATCTCAATTTGCTTGGTACCTCTTAAATCGGTTTGGATTGTTACATCACCGTTGCTTGCAGGATTTGGATATAATGTAATTTTATTGTTTTGGTTAAGGTCGTTGATGCTTAAACTTGATTTTATCACACCATCTAAACGCACATCATCAATTCTTAGAATTCCTGTACCATTGGTATTGTCTCTTGAGCCATTTAGCCATC